>NZ_JAEQCI010000018.1:82501-119784 GCF_020738565.1 Microcoleus sp. PH2017_12_PCY_D_A
TCTTGAGTGATTTTCGGCTAACATTTAGTAAGGTGCGAAGTGCGCACCCTACAGATAGTGTCTGTGCGTAAGTCTTGAGTGATTTTCGGCTAACATTTAAGATGGAACAATTAATAGGATTTAAACTAGATAAATTTCCTTTATCTCTCAGAAGCATAGTCCATTTAGAGTATTTCGACGGCCCGCTACTATCGCTTTTTGAGAATGAATACGGCGATAGCTATCTTTATTCTTGGTGCGATGTAGATAATTTGTACAATCGCTGGTTGGTTTTCAGAGTTGCACAACTAACTCTCAAGCTTTACATAGAGGGACAAGTTTCATTGCACGAGTTAATTGTAAATCCTGTGGACGGATTTCTCTATTCATTAGATATAGACAATGATTTACAGGTAAAAAACACTTATTTAATCCTGCCTGAAAATTTACCGGCAATCTACTTGCCCGAAACAGATTCCTATTACGAAATGTCTGATTTAAATCGCGAAACGGTGGCAGAAGATAAGTTATTAATTTTTCAAAAAGTTTCCGGTGAATCTCAACTTAGCAAGGTTTGAAGCTGATTAAACAACCAGATACCCGACTTCTTGAAAAAGTCGGTATCTAATAAATCGCCCCATCGTCAGCCGCGATACTGCACCCGATAAATCCGATTATTGGCTTCCTCAGTAAACAATAAACTCCCATCAGGTAAAACCAGCAAACCAACAGGCCGCCCCCAAGTTTTCGGGCCCGACGGATCTGTGAGAAAACCAGTCAGAAAATCCTCATAATAACCTTGAGGGCGTCCCGTCGCCGCATTAAAAGTCCTGCATTGCGGTTCCAACTGCCGCGAAACGCCACAAATGCTCCGTTAAAAAATCTTTTAGGAAACGTTTTCCCGTCGTAAAACTGAAGTCCCAAAGCCGCAGAATGCGCCTGAAACAACACATCTGGCATTAATGTTTTAGCTGCTAAATCAGGCCGATCGCTATTTCCATTTTTGACGTGGCGCGGGTCGAGCAAATTCGGCTTAAAATAAGCGTAAGGCCAGCCGTAAAACTCGCCTTGACGAATTCTTGTCAAGTAATCCGGCACCAAATCATCTCCCAAGCCGTCGCGCTCGTTGACTGTAGTGTAGAGTTGATTGGTTTTCGGGTGAAAATCCAATCCCACCGGATTTCGCAAACCGGAAGCAAAAGTTTGCGGGTTTGTACCGTCCAAATTCATGACTTGCACCGACGCCCTCGGCAAGGGTTCGGAATCGGCATTAGATTGGGAACCAACTGATACGAAAAGTTGGCGGTTATTTGGAGAAGCGACAACATTTCGCGTCCAGTGTTGGTTGTAGCCGCCGCCCGGTAAATCGGCAATTTTTTGACCAGTACCTGTTAATTGTTCCTGCCCTTTTGTGTAGGGAAATCGGCGGACTTCGGCGGTGTTTCCCAGGAAGAAATAGCGATCGGCAAAAGCCATACCAAAGGGAATATTTAAGCCGTTTTGGGCGCTAGCAAAAGTCATGTTCACCTCAGCAACGCCATCACCGTTGGCATCGCGCAGCAGCCTAATCCGATTCTGCCGGGTTTCTGTTACCAAAACATCCCCTGTCGGCGTCAAAGCCAGCCATCGGGGAGCATCTAAATTGTCAGCAAAAACGTTGACGACAAAGCCAGGAGGCACTTGCAGCACTGGCGATGGGGGAATCGGTACTACTTGAGGAGGTTTCGAGGCGCTTTCTGTGGCGAAAGGCCGCGGCAAAGCAGTTGCAACAATGCGGATCGGCTGCGGGGAAAGCGGTTTGGTCGGTACAATTTGAGTTGTGCGAACATTTGTCAGCGGTGCAACGGAGGGAATTTGCGACAGCGGACTTGGTGCGGGTACGGGAGTCGCTGTGGCATCGGTAGCTCGATCGCACGCAACCAGCGGTAACAGCAGAATTAGCAGCAAGAAACGCAGGTAATACATAGCAGCGATTTCTCAACAATTGCTTGACAGTTATCTTATTGTAACTGCTCTGAAAAAGCGAAGCCACCGCGCGCGCGGTGGCTTAATTCTGGTTAGAAACCTAGTTCTACCAAAGTCCTCTCACAGGAGGAGCTGGACGGGGAGCGGGCATCGGACGCGGAGCCGGAGCGGGAGCCGGACGGGGAACTGGGCGGGGAGCGGGAGCCGGACGCGGTGGCGGTTCAGGGGCCGGACGCGGTGCCGGAGCGGGGGGACGAACAACTGTGGTAGAGACTACTTTATAATCGGGGATCACGACGAGCCTTTCTACCTGATCTCCGGCTACGGTGGCTCGGACTTTCATTCCCGGTACCAGGGACGTAATTCTCAGGATACATCTTTGAATCCTGAGAGTCCTGTAGGGCCCGCTTTCTGGGCTAATTGTTACGATGTCGCCGACAATATTTTTGACAAAACCCACAAGGGTTTGAGCGTTTGCTGTTGTGGTGCTCTGCGTTTGGGCTATTTCAATTGGAGGGTTGGCCATCGCAGGATTCACTGAGACAGCCGATATTAGTACCGACAGGGTTGCACCTGTAAATAATTTGAGCTTCTGAAGACGCATTGAAACCTCACATTAACTGCTATTTAGGGTCGGGCTTGCTTCCGCTGCGCGAAAGTCCCAACCTTTAAACCTAATCCAGTTTAATCCCCGGAGTAGTAAATTTAGGACAATCTCACAAAAAGTTTATCGAACAAGTTTTGAAAGACTAAATTCTACATCATAAGTTCCCTAGTTACAAGAAGTTCAGTGCTTCGCATCTCTAGAGTGTCGGCGTGATATATTGAGTTTGTTCGATCGACCGTTTGCATTTTTTTGCGCCCCTCTAACTGTTGCGGCACGGGCGGGAAACTCTGCCAAAAGACAGATTGTGCTTGCCGGATGCAGCAGCGCCACAGTTTCAATTTGCGATCGTCAGTCTGCCACAGATAAAAAAATCCAATGAGTCGGAGGTAAAATTCAATCATTGACTTACACGATTTACCCATCAACCGGATTTGTTCGCGAAAATCTCTCGCCGAGCGCCACCGTTAGCCGTATAAAATCCCGGTTTAATTGGTATTAATGCGTAAGTTTTGTGTTGAGTTATATCATTTCCGGTCAATTACCCGCAATAAAAAATATTGTTTGTAGTGAGGACTTTAGTCCGCATCTAATTTTAAGGACTAAAGTCCTCACTACAAACCTATATTGTTTGTAGTGAGGACTTCAGTCCGCATCTAATTTTAAGGACTAAAGTCCTCACTACAAACCTATATTGTGGTAGTTAAATAAGTTATAATTTGTGTAATTGAAACTAAAAACTGAGCAGGGCATTTACACTAAAAAAGCCATCTCTAAATTTTGGCTTTTCGGTGGAGTTTGCGGATAATTAGATAAGGACATTTGTAGGAACTGCTGGTGAGGAGTTTAGCGAACAAAATAATGGTGAACAGCAAATTTTTATTTAACAACTTAATTGCGATCGGTTTGAGTGCAGCGGCGCTGTCTGTTGCCTTACAGCAGCAAGCGACTGCCGAACCTGCGGCTAATTTGAGCAATAGTGCGATCGCCCAGCGCTCAAAATCCGAGGTAAAATTGCCAAATCTCGGAGTTCCAGAATTGCCACCATTGGGCGAACCGTCTCGGTATATTCCCCAGGAACCAAACGCGCCGGAAAATGCCATTGAGGAAGTGCGTTTAGTGCTGAGATTGCGAGAACGCCGGGTCTATGTTTACCGCAAAAACAAGGTGCAAGCCAGTTTCCCGGTGGCTGTGGGAAAAGGTGGCTGGGAAACTCCTACAGGCAATTTTAAAATTACACACATGATCAAAGATCCAGTTTGGGAACACCCTTGGACTGGAGAACTTGTACCCGCAGGGCCGGATAATCCTTTGGGGAGTAGGTGGATTGGGTTTTGGACGGATGGTAAGAATGTGATTGGTTTTCATGGTACTCCGAATCCAGAGTCGATCGGGCGAGCGGCTTCTCACGGTTGTGTCAGAATGTTTGATAAAGATGCCCAAGCTTTATTTGAGAAAGTCGCAGTGGGTACGCCGGTGATAGTCGAGAAGTAATTAGGTTTGTAGTAAGGTAATTAGGTTTGTAGTGAGGACTTTAGTCCTCAGAAAAGAAAGGACTAAAGTCCTCACTACAAACCTGTAATTAGGTTTGTAGTGAGGACTTTAGTCCTCAGAAAAGAAAGGACTAAAGTCCTCACTACAAACCTGGATCGTTCAAATAGATTGCTGGTATTTTTTCAACAATTCCGGGATATAATCGTAGCCGTCAACACCGATCGCCGGAATGATATTGGGACGACTTTTAGCCAAAGACTGTTTAAAAGCTTCCGCCCCCATTTGTCCCCGCAAAATCGTCAGCAAACCAGCCGATTGACGCCATTCCATCGCCCCAATTTGTTCCAAAGTATACATTCCCAAACAGCCAGCAAATATCGCTTGTTCTAGCTCATTCAGGCTGTAATAAGCTTGAGCCAAATAAGCCAAATTCAAACCTTGCAGATATAAGTCGCCGGAAAATTGAGCAGCTTGCCAACCTTTGACCAAATACTCGATCGCACCGGCAGCATTTTCCAGAGCAATTTTAGCAATCCCGAGGCTGCTAGAGCAAAAAGCTTGACTTTGCCTGTCTCCCAATTTCTCCGATAATAACAAGCCTTGCTCCAAATAACTAATAGCACTTTCGTAAATTTCCGGTTCCACCTCCTCCAACTGCCGCGCTTGAAACACCTCGCTGTAGCCCAAATTAGCCAGGGCGTTCGCCTCACCTTGCCGCTCTCCCGCTTGCCGTGCCATAATCAAAGCCCGCTGACTGTAATTAATCGCTTCCTGATAATTTTTTTGAGCCACATAATTGCGGCTGATGTGATTGAGATTGGCAACTTCGCAAGCTTTATCTCCTTCCATGCGGGCAATTTCCAGGGATTGCTTGTGCAGCAAGATCGATCGTTCGTAGGCGCCCGCCGCCTGCATCGAATAACCCAAAAGCGTCAAAATCCGAGCCTTCGCTTGAGTACCTTCAACGCGGCGTAGCGGTTCATCTAAATAATCCAAAGTATGCCGCAAAGCTTTACCGTCAAACGAAGCAAAAATCCCGCCATAAAGCGGAAAGTATTCCCGCTGAGAAAAAGTGCGTAAAATTTGCAAAGTCACTTGAAAACAAGCATTTGCCAACTGTTCGCCGCTCTTAGTAGAATTATTAAATCCACTAGCTAGCTGACTCCAAATTACCGAAAAAGTAATGTAAGTAGAAATCGAAGCTTTTGTGGACACCTTGGAATCATAAACTTGCTTGTCAAACCACGTTACCAAAGCCCGTTGCAAACACTGCAAAATAATCGCCAATTCCAGCAATGTACCTAATTCTACATTAGATTGCTTGGCTGCAAATTCAACGATAGAATCACCCCTGGCAATAGTCTGCAAAAGAGCGTTAGCAAAGGCACTATTCACTTTTTTTGCCCAAAAAGCCCAAGGCCCATTTTGTTCGGGACTGCCGGCGAATCCTAGCTGCTGCGGCTGATAAATCCAGCCGACGAGTTCCGGTTCCAAACGCTGCCAAGATTCTAAACCTTTGGCAATCCCGGCGGTAATTTGCTGCAAATCTCGCTCGGTTTCGGGATTGGTAGTTTGCAGCATTTGTTGGTGTACGGATTTCGACAATTGCTGCAATTGATCGAGAGTCAGCGGATGTTCTTTATTGGGATCGATTATTTGGAAGATTGCCAGGAGGCGGCTGTTGGATTCGGCGGTAAGAATTTGTTGGATGGAGGATGCGATTTCGCGATCGACGCGGTTATCCTTCTGCCAGCGTTCCCATTCTCCTTGGATGGTTTTTAGCGCTCTGAGGCTGCGATTTGCCTTGGCTTGTTTGATTTCGTCTTTTTCATTTCTGAGCAGGTTGTCGGTGGCATCGAGGCGTTCGCCGAAACAGCGTTCAAAGATTTCGCCGGTGCCGGTGCCAATGTCTTGCACCAACATTTGATATACTTGTTCTTTCGAGCGAATTTGACCTTTGAGGGTGATTTCGACAATTTTATCGATCAGTGCTAGGTAGCGATCGCGCAATGAAGTAGATTCTGGCATAAGTTATTTTTAGTTAATAAGTTTTTATTGACACCGCGAGCCGTATTGCAGGCTGCTACTTAATTTTACAGATCGTCTGGGTTAATGCCCATTCCTCGCAGGCGATCGGCCAATCGATTTGCTCGATCCCTTTCTGATTCAGCCCGCTGCCTTTCTGATTCAGCTTGCTGTCTTTCAATTTCAGCTTGCTGCCTTTCAAATTCAGCTCGTTGACTTTCCAATTGAGCTCGCTGTCTTTCAAATTCTTCAGGAGTCGGAACTAAATTCCCATTAATATCATACCAGCGCAGCCACAACCTTTCATTTTGCAGGAAAGCACCTTGCCACAAACCTAAACTTAACTGGATTTCCGGTATCCAAAATCGCGAACCTGTTAACACTTGTTCGCGGTAACGGTTGCCAATCAAGCGAAAAACTCTCAATTGATTGTTATATTTACTAAACACAAAGTAATAAGGAATCTTCAAAATCCTCTCGTAAACCTGCCACTTAGTCGGAGGTTTGTTTGGTTCCGATTCTGTGAAACCTAAATCTTCATCCTCCGTACCTGGTGACAGAAATTCTATCGCAATTAAAGGACTTACCACCTCATCCCAAATCACGTAACTTTGGCGCAAGTCTCTGTCTTGGTAAAATCTCGAAACGCCTACAACTAAATACCAATCGGGTCTTTTATACCAATTGAGGTGGTTGGAGTCGTAGTATAGATTCAGATCGCTGGCAGAGAATACGCGATCGGCTGGATAATTAGGGGGAATGCAGCTATCGCACAAAACTTGTGCTTGCAAGCGGTGATATTCGTCAGGCAAACCAGGCTCCTCCGGGTCTTCACTGGGTAGATCGTACATCGTCGGTAGCACTTTTGCTTGGGAAGGCTGCGGGTCGTGTTTGTATGCAGTCATAAGATTACCCGGGCGAGACGGCTTGAGGAGGTTGAGGCGGTACGGTAATGGAGACATTATAGCGCGCTGCGATTTCTTTTGGCAGAAAATCGGTATCCTTTGCACCGGGAATCTTGGCCAAATAACAATCACGAACTGCTAACATAAAACCTTTAATTGCCTCGGGCGAATTTTGAAAGTCTGCATCTATTAGAAAATCGCGCCACTTGCTTTCATCTTCACCATAAATATCGACTAAATGCAATCCTGCTAAATACTCGGCTACGGGGTCAAGTACAAAGCGGATATTCTCTTGGCTGGGAAGGTTCGTTTGGATGAGGTGGAGTTTTTCTTCGAGATAGTTGAGGCGTTGTTCTGCATTTTGTGAATTTAAGACAGATAGCACATTGATGGCATGTTAGTTTCAGGCATTCCCAAGCCAGCAATTGAGCATCTTCATAAACGGTGCGATTTGTCAATTTATGCTCTGCCACATCCCGGTTGAGTTGCTTCAGGTACTCCAGCATCAAATCTGGTATGTTTTGAGGTAAATATTGATCTTTGACTCCTTCCATTTTAGCGATTAATACATCTGCATACAGTTTGGCAAACAATACAGTTGTACTTCTGCCTTGAATTCTGATTTCTTCTAAAAGTTTAGCCAAATCGCCGCAGACATAATGAAATTGCGAACCGTTGAAAAGATTCAGTTTACCTAGCTTATCCAAGTATTTTTCCATAAAAGCTGATAGCTCAGAACCTTCTATTCGCAGCGGGTGAATCGTTGTTTTGGGGACGTTACGCATTGTTGAATCTAGTCGCGAAGTCACAACCAAAGCATTGACGGGAAAATCGGGAGAATTAGGGTTGATTTCCTTTTGAGTTGCTTCTGCCATTTCTGAAAAATGGTCGGTAATTACCAGGATACGGCGCTGTTGCAGCAAGTGTTGCAGCAGTTCTCGATCGATGGGGGTAGGATGGTTGCTGATAGATTTTAGCTGACCGCTTATGGCTTCCAAGAACGGATGTTTGGCTGCGAGGAATTCACTTTCTAGTTCTTCGATCAGAATTGGAATCATCAGGTGTTTGCAGAGGCGTTTGGTTTTATCTGCTGCCATTGCCCTATCTGCAATTTGACAAGCGATGCTAGTTTTGCCGATGCCGCCTTCACCCCATATCAGCAGGCAAAATCGCTTTTTGGTGAAAATTGATTGCAAATCTTCGCCCCTGAGTTGAGGTACTTTTTTGTCATCTAATTCAAAAGCAACTGGGATGTAAGTAGCGCGGCTTTTGACTGTTGGGTTTTGGAAAAATTGTTCGCGGACTGTTTTGATGTGGGCCCAAACCCAGGCATCTAGAACTCTGGGACGGTAAAGAAAAAAACTGAAAAAGGTAAGGTCGCGAATTCGCACCGGAGCACCGCCCAATGTTTCAGGTAGTTTGAATTCATAGGGTTTGAGTGCATCGTTGATTCGCAGCAGCCATAGGGGACGCAGCCGCAGGATTGCGAACCAAAGGGAGGGGAAGAAGATTAGATAAATTATTGCTGCTGTTACCCATTGATTCTGGCCAATTAATTTGAATAACTTGGCGTTTTGTTCGGCCTTGAGAACATTGAGGTATACACGGAGATTTGCGATCGTCGATCGTGAGAAATCAGCTTTAGGTTCTGCCACAATTTTCAAGGCTGATTCTAAGTTTGATACAGCCTGATTTAACTCCTGTGAAGTTAGCATCTTTGCTTTTTCTTGAAGGCTAAGAGCAATATTCACCAAGGCATCGGCGGTACTACTACGCACATTTGAATCGGAGTCTTTCAGCAGGGGAATTAGCTGCGACACAGCAGTTTTAGATTCTGCACCGATACTCCCCAAAGCAGAGGCTGCACCATAACGCACAGTCAGATCGGAGTCTTTAAGCAAGGGAATTAGCTGCGGCACAGCAGCTTTAGATTCTGCACCGATTCTCCCCAAAGCATAGGCTGTAGTGCTACGCACATTTGCATCGGAGTCTTTAAGCAGGAGAATTAGTTGTGGCACAGCAGTTTTAGCTTTTGCACCGATAATCCCCAAAGCAGAGGCTGTACTGCTACGCACATTTGCATCGGAGTCTTGAAGTAGGGGAATTAGCAGGGGAATTAGCTGCGGCACAGCAGCTTTAGCTTCTGCACCGATACTCCCCAAAGCAGAGGTTGTACTGCTACGCACATTTGCATCGGAGTCTTGAAGTAGAGGAATTAGTTGTGGCACAGCAGTTTTAAATTCTGCACCGATACTCCCCAAGGCATAGGCTGTACTGCTACGCACATTTGCATCGGAGTCTTGAAGTAGAGGAATTAGCTGCGGCACAGCAGTTTTAGCTTCTGCACCGATAATCCCCAAAGCAGAGGCTGTACTGCTACGCACATTTGCATCGGAGTCTTTAAGCAGGGGAATTAGCAGGGGAATTAGCTGCGGCACAGCAGCTTTAGCTTCTGCACCGATTCTCCCCAAGGCAAAGGCTGCACTGCTACGCACCTCTGCATCGGAGTCTTTCAGCAGGACGGAGTCTTTCAGCAGGAGAATTAGTTGTGGCACAGCAGTTTTAGCTTCTGCCCGCATACTCCCCAAAACAGAGGCTGCACTGCTACGCACATCTGCATCGGAGTTTTTAAGCAGGGGAATTAGCTGCGGCACAGCAGCTTTAGCTTCTGATGGCGTTCCATACTGATACCACTGATACCAGCGATCGCTAATTGTTTCTAGCACAGCAGCAGCGCGGCGACGTACCCGCACATCTGAGTCTTTCAAGGCTTTGACAAGGGCTGGAATAGCAGGAACATCAATTTTTTCGAGAACCTTAGCAGCACTCTGGCGGACTTGCAAATTCTCATCCTGCAAAGCTTCAATCAAAGCAGGGATAGCTGGTTCACCTATTTTTCCTAACTTCTCAATAGCTGCATCAAGTTCCCTTTCATCGTTAGTCTTTAACTTCTCAATGAGGGAGGCAATCTCTTTGGGATTAGCCTTGGATGCGCGCAGGTTTTCAGCAGCAGCATTGCGAATCAACAGCAAAGGGGATGTGAAAGATAGAAACGAGAGGGCAATTACGGCAACTAATCTTTGTCGGTAGTGCTTCGTCATGGGCCAGAATCCTTGTATTTGATGAGCTGCCTCAGTCATTTGAATTATTGTATCTACATTCTCATCAAATTGGTTTTCTGAATCCGGGCGATCTAAATTTGTGCTTGTCAGCGGTGAAATCGATCGCCCTAAATCCTGCTTAAAAAGCGGGATTTTAACAACATTCCGGTTTGTCCATTAAAAAACAATTTTTTACGTGTAACTCTTGCTCGGAATTTGAATATATGAATCCGGCATTTCATGCTGCTGGTGAATAGCAAAGAAACAGCGCTCAATTTCTTTAAGAACTGCTGCATCATAATAAATCATGCCACAATCCAGACAAATCTCAACAGGCGTGTTAGGAACTAGCAAGTATTTACCTTGATAACTGTAAAGGTAATTGATTTTACGTTCCTCATAGCGGTTGCTATCACAGGTATTGCATCGAATTTCTCGCATGGGTCTATCCTCTAGTTCTAGGGTTAATAAAATTTGGGAGACTGGGAATATATACAGTTATAATTGCTACTCTTTCACCGCGCCAACCACAGACTATATGAATAGGAATCTCACCTGCATAACCTAATATTAGACAACTTTCACCTCGACCAGTGTTAGGATATTGCTCAAGAATCTCTCCGTTGAGTAAAGCTTCCTCAACCTGAGTAAAGGTTAAGCCATCAGCCTGACGCTCGATATCTCCATGAGCTGTGTAAACATACAGATTTTGGCGAATTCTTGCTTGAATTTCCTCTGCTTTCATTTGCCAGCTTCCACCAATAGAGGTTCGATACGCTCGTGACTAACCAGTCGGTGAGCATAAACTAGACAAGCCTGAATATCTTCTCTTTCTAGCCAAGGATAGCCTTCTAAAATAATTTCTGGAGTGTCGCCAGCGGCTAACATTCCTAGAATATGCTCAACTGCCAGACGGCGACCCCGAATAATCGGTTTTCCGTTAAATATTTGGGGATTTACTGTGATTCGTTCTAAGAGTTTTTGAGCATCCATAATTTGAGGCATAATTAGATATCTTATATTCTATCATTTGTTTATGATTTCCGAACCACTTACCCTCTCAAAAAGCAGTCCCGTCTTAGAAGCCCAAGGATTAACTCGCCGCTTTGGCGGTTTAGTTGCTGTGAACGACGTATCTTTCACAGTTCAAAAACACGAGATTTTTGGATTGATCGGCCCTAACGGCGCTGGCAAGACCACCCTATTTAATGTAATGACTGGACTGATACCTGCTTCTAGTGGCAATCTGATTTATCAAGACGAAAATATTTCTAAATTGCGGCCTTATCAAATTGCGAATAAAGGTATGGCGCGCACTTTTCAAAATATTAGGTTGTTTGGGGAACTTTCGGTGTTGGAGAATGTGGCGATCGCCCGACACATCCACAGCCGATCGCAAAATCCAGTATTATCGCTACTATCGGGGATTTTCGGCTTACCAGAATCTAACGCAATGGAACGCAAAACCCAGCGGAAAGCCCTGGAATTCTTGGATTTGGTCGGTTTGGGCGATCGCGCGCAGGAACAAGCCAAAAACCTGCCCTACGGCGATCAGAGGCGCTTAGAAATCGCCCGCGCCTTAGCCCTAGAACCGACAATCTTGCTGCTAGATGAACCAGCGGCGGGGATGAATCCTGCGGAAAAGCACAAGTTGAGTGAATTTATCCGGGAAGTGCGCGCACAATTCAATTTAACTGTAATATTGATCGAGCATCACGTACCGCTGGTGATGGGATTGTGCGATCGCATTGCTGTGCTACATTTTGGTCAGCTAATTGCCTTGGGTGAACCTGCGATTGTTAGGAATAATCCTGCTGTAATTGAGGCTTATTTGGGAGATTAAAAATAAATAAAATTGATGGCAAATCTGGCGATTGGAAGGTTGCAAAATAACCCGGCAATTGGAAATCGCGTCTACAAAAACAATGTCCGCCTCCGCGGAATAAGAGTTAGAGTTACATTCTTTTTGTAAGATAAGCGGGCGATTGAAATCGCGCCTATACATACGATGTCCGCCTGCGCGGACTAAGAGTTAAATCCCACATAAGCCGGCGATTGAAATCGCGTCTATACATACGATGTCCGCCTCTGCAGACTAAGAGTTAGAGTGATATCTTACAGTCCTCTTTAGAGGACTTTAGCTATGAGACAGGGGTTTTTAACCCCTGGCGGACTGCTGGAAAAACGAGAAAGTTTATTGCGCCTCACAATAAAATTTATAAAACAAAAAAGATGCACAATATCCAACCCAAAACAAAAGAAAACATCCTCTTAGAACTCAAAAACCTCTGTGTAAATTACGGAGGAATTCAAGCCCTGCAAAATATCAACTTAATCATAAATGCGGGCGAAGTTGTCAGTCTCATCGGGGCTAACGGTGCGGGAAAAAGTACCACCCTCAGAGCAATTTCTAAAATAGTTAATTTCCGGGAAGGACAAATCATCTACAGCGGGCGCGATATTAGCCGCCGCCAAGCTCACGAAGTGGTAAAATTGGGAATCGCCCACAGTCCAGAAGGGCGAAGGGTTTTGGCGCAGCAGACGGTGTTGACAAACTTGGAATTGGGTGCTTATATTCGATCGGACTTCGCAGCCATCAAAACCGATTTAAGTCGCCAATTCGAGATATTTCCGCGCCTTGCCGAAAGGCGGACTCAACTGGCGGGAACCCTTAGTGGCGGGGAACAGCAAATGCTGGCGATCGCCCGCGCGCTCATGAGCCGCCCGAAACTGCTATTATTAGACGAACCTAGTTTAGGCTTAGCACCCGCGATCGTCAAAGAAATTTTTGCAATAATCCAAAACCTGCGCTCTACGGGCGTTACAATCTTGTTAGTCGAACAAAACGCGAATTTAGCACTCCAAATTGCCGATCGGGCTTACGTACTAGAAGCTGGTAACATTACCATCACAGGCATAGCATCAGATTTACTCAACAACGAACAAGTAAAGAAAGCATACTTAGGTTAATTCCGACATTTTTGGGTTCGTAGTGAGGACTTCAGTCCTCTTCATGAATCCCAAAAATCAGAGGACTCAAGTCCTCACTACAAACTTAACTACAAACTTATTATAGAGGATAATTTAATGCACAAAATAGCCGCTACGCCCGGAGGTTGGAACCCTCAAGCAGAAGGAGTAATTTTTATTCAGCAAACCCCAGCACCAATCGTGTTTATTAGTGCTGCTGACACTGACATTCAAACACTCGCGGCCGCCGCATCCAAAATGCCCGCAGAATTTCCCAAAGTGCGGGCCGTAAATCTGCTTCAATTGCAGCAACAATTAACCATTGACACCTACGCCGAGGAAATTTTAGAACGCGCGGAGGTGATAATCTTAAGGCTGTTAGGCGGGCGTTCTTATTGGTCTTACGGGTTAGAAGTTCTGCGGGAAACGGTGCAGAAAACTAATGCAGCATTGATTGTGATGCCGGGTGAAGATAGTCCAGATCCGGATTTAATTAGTCATTCTAATGTATCGCTGTCAGTGGTAAATCAACTGTGGCGCTATTTCACAGAAGGCGGAGTCCAGAATTTTGTTAATGCACTTAAGTTTGCCGCCGATACTTGTTTGAAAACTGCTTACAATCCGCCTCTTCCTCAAACAGTTTCTCGGGTGGGAATTTATGATTGGGGCGGGCGCCCGGGGGCGTGTTTTCAAACTGTACAACCAGATTCCGATCCCCCTAAATTCCCCCTAATAAGACCAACTTTGACAACTTCTTGCTCCCCCCTTGTTAAGGGGGGCTGGGGGGGATCTCCGGGTTGGGAAACAGATGCTAAAGGGTACGAAGAGGGCGGGCACGCACCATCCACCGCCCCTACGGTCGGGATTTTATTTTATCGCGCTCATTACTTATCAGGAAATTTAGCGCCGATCGATGCACTTTGTCAAGCTTTAGTAGAGCGAAATTTGGTACCAGTTCCCGTCTTTGTATCTTCCCTGCGAGAACCGGATTTGCAAGTGGAATTGCTGGATTTTTTTAAACCCAAAGACTCCGAACCAATTCAATTACTCATTAATACAACAAGTTTTGCAGTCTCGGGTTTCAACAATCTCGAACCGGAACAAAATAGCTTTAAATCCTTAGATGTTCCTATCTTGCAAGCAATCTTCAGCGGTGGCGGTTTGGAACAGTGGGAAACTGAATTGCAAGGACTTTCGCCCCGCGATGTGGCGATGAATGTGGCATTACCTGAAGTAGATGGTAAAATCATTACTCGGGCTGTTTCTTTTAAAGCTGTACAGACTTGGAACAGCGAATTAGAAACAGATGTGGTAGGATATGTCGCAGCGGACGATCGCATTTCATTCGTAGCAGACTTAACGGCGAATTGGGTGAAAATGAAACAAACCCCCGCCGCCAACAGACGCATCGCCATCATTCTCGCAAACTATCCCACCCGCAACGCCCGTTTAGCTAACGGCGTCGGCTTGGATACGCCCGCTAGTTGTGTGGAAATCCTCAAGGCTATGCAGGAAGCCGGTTATCAAGTTGAAAACATCCCTGCTAGCGGTAATGAGTTAATTGAACTTCTGACTTCTGGCGTGACAAATGACCCGGAAGGACGCGAATTGCAGCCTGTAAATCAATATTTGGATTTGGCGGAATATAAAGAATATTTTACTACTTTGCCGCAGGAAGTACAGGATGGAATTTGTAATAGATGGGGGTTGGCGACTGGGGAAGGAAGGACTGAAGTCCTTACTACGAACCTGGGAAGGACTGAAGTCCTTACTACGAACCTGGGAAGGACTGAAGTCCTTACTACGAACCTGGGAAGGACTCGAACCTGGATGCGAAACTGTTTCCGATTCCGGGGATTCAATTCGGCAATGTATTTGTGGGAATTCAACCATCGCGCGGATATGAAATTGACCCGAGTTTGAACTATCACGCGCCTGATTTGGAACCTACCCACAATTATCTCGCTTACTATTATTGGCTGCGCGAAAAGTTGGGAATTGATGCGATTATTCATGCGGGAAAACACGGTAATTTAGAATGGCTTCCCGGTAAAAGTGTTGCATTGTCTAATAAATGTTATCCCGAAGTGGCATTGGGCGCGCTGCCGAATTTCTATCCGTTTATTGTCAACGATCCGGGGGAGGGTTCCCAGGCAAAAAGACGATCGCAAGCCGTGATAATCGACCACCTCACCCCGCCGATGACTCGCGCCGAACTTTACGGGCCTTTGCAGCAATTGGAAGCCTTAATCGACGAATATTGCGAAGCCCAAAGCTTAGATCCGTCTAGATTACCGATGATTCGCGATCGCATTGTAGCCCTCACCAACCAAGAAAATCTAGATAAAGACTTAGGAATCCAACTCAATAAATCTGAGTTTACCGAGTTTATCACCCGCACCGACGGTTATCTTTGCGAACTCAAAGAGTCCCAAATCCGCGACGGATTGCATATTTTCGGGCAATGTCCCCAAGGTAGACAGTTGCGAGATTTGATAATTGCGATCGCCCGCCATCCTAGCACAAATCGTTCCGGCTTAACCCGCGCCCTCGCCCAAGACTTAAATCTAGATTTCGATCCCTTAACCACCGCAGGCGATTTAACCGCCGAATTAGAAGAAAAAGCCGCTGAATTAGTAGATGATTTAATCAAAAACATCCGCGTCGATCCGCGTTCATCTGCGCTTAAAATAGGAGAAGCAACCCAACAAGAATTAGACTGGATAGAAAACTATCTTTTACCTTCACTCCTCCAAACAAACCAAGAAATTACCAACTTGTTACGCGGCTTAGATGGACGACACATCCCCAGCGGTGCATCCGGCGCACCCACCCGCGGCAGACCAGATGTATTGCCCACAGGCCGCAATTTTTACTCGGTAGATATCCGCGCTATTCCCACAGAAACTGCTTGGAGAGTTGGCAGAGTTGCGGCCGAAACTTTAATCGAAAGATACACTCAAGAAAATGGCGAATATCCCAAAACTTTGGGTTTGTCTGTGTGGGGAACATCGACAATGCGGACGGGGGGAGACGACATCGCGGAAGCCTTAGCATTAATCGGAGTTCAACCAATCTGGGATGGGCCTTCGCGCCGAGTTGTAGATTTTGAAATCTTGCCTGTTTCTGTTTTGGGGCGGCCGCGCGTTGATGTTACTTTGCGGATTTCTGGCTTTTTCCGCGATGCTTTTTTTAATTTAATTGATTTGTTTGACTCGGCTGTCAAAGCTGTCGCAGATTTAGATGAACCTGCGGAAGACAATCCTTTAGCAGCACAAGTTCAACAAGAGATTTTGGATTGGGAATCGGCTGGTTTGAGTCGGGAAGATGCCCAAGTGCGATCGCAATTTCGAGTCTTTGGTTCTAAGCCTGGGGCTTACGGCGCCGGACTTCAAGGCATAATTGAAGCTCAAAACTGGACAGACGACAGCGATTTAGCAACAGCTTACATTAATTGGAGCAGTTACGCCTATACAAGCACCTCTACCCCCCCAACCCCCCCTTGTAAAGGGGGGGCTAATTCCCTTACCCCACCTTTAGAAGGGGGGGCTAAATCTACTTCTTGTCCCCCCCCTTTACAAGGGGGGGTTAGGGGGGGTGAATGGGGATGTTGTGCACCGGAAGCATTTACACAGCGCCTCAGCCAAATGCAAATAGTTCTGCAAAATCAAGACAACCGCGAACACGATATCCTCGACTCCGACGATTATTATCAATTCCAAGGCGGAATGACTGCGGCAATTCGCAATTTGCAAGGCAAAAATCCTGAAACTTATTTCGGAGATAACTCGATTCCCGAGAATCCGAAAGTGCGGCAACTCAAAGAAGAAATTGCGCGGGTTTATCGCAGCAGGGCGGTTAATCCGAAATGGATTGCAGGGGCGATGCGCCACGGTTATAAAGGTGCTTTTGAAATTGCCGCCACGGTGGATTTTTTGTTTGCTTACGATGCTACGGCGAATTGTGTTGAAGATTTTATGTATGAAGGAATTGCACAGGCTTACATTTTTGATGAAAAAGTGCAGGGATTTATCCAGGAAAATAATCCTTGGGCGCTGCGGGATATGGCGGAAAGATTGTTAGAAGCTCGCCAGCGGGGATTGTGGGAGAGCGCCGATCGCGATACTCTTGATAAATTGCGATCGATCGCCCTGGAAGCCGAAGCAGTCATCGAATCCAAATAATTTTTTAACAGGGCTTACGCCCAGAGACTCTAGTTAACCGGATTTGTTCACCTATAGGCATCACTGTAATAGCATATTTTTGCAAAAAATCCGGTTTCAAATGAATCCTATTTAACTAATATTGTTTAAGTAATCGTCACAAATCCCGATTTATTGACCGTATTGTTAAAAAAAATTACAAGTTATGACCGTTCATTTGGATAGCTGCTATATTTTAAACTTCTTGAATTGGACTCCAAAACATGAAAATTCAAAAAGAATGGCAAATATTTTCTATTTTTCTCAGCTTGTTTGCTATCCTGACAAGGCCGGCAGCAACAAATAATGATGCTTCCAGGCTAGCAACGATCGAATCCCTGGTTGACTTTCAAACCTTCATTATTGACAACTCCCGATTCATCTGGACTGTAGATAAATACTTTTACCAAGGACATTTTTATTCTGATAAGCCTCCTATTCTATCGATATATAGTTCATTTTTTTACGCTGTACTGAAAACAGTTGGAATTTCGTTCACAAGTCAATTTATGCTGGCTATCTCTCTACTGACAATTTTAGTAGTAGGGGCGTCAACAGCCATTGGCATTGTTTATTTATACAAAACTCTCAAATTTTTAGAAATTGAACAAAACTGGATAAATATATTGTTAATACTCGTTGGTACAGGGACTTTACTCCTACCTTACTCAACGGTATTTAGCAATCATGTTGTTAGTGCAAGTCTGCTGATGGGAGGTTTCTACTATTTACTGAGAGTCAAAGAAGGTGTGAAATATTCCCTGCTTTCAGGTATGTTAATTTCCCTGGCAGGCAGCATCGATATAGCTGTCTTTATTTTTATCCCTTTTGTTGCGATCGATTTTTTCAATAAACCTCTAAAATCAAAGATTGTTTTTGCTCTAGCTTGCGCTTTAGTGCTGGTTATTTACTTTAAATTAAATGTTTATACGTCGGGTAGCCTGCTGCCACCTTCGATGAACAAACCTTTGTGGGATTATCCTGATTCACAATTTGATTCAAGTAACCTTTCTGGTTTAGCATTTCACCCCACTCTTTCGAGCCTACTTAATTATGCCTTTCACATGATAATAGGCAATCGCGGGTTGATTTCTTATACTCCTATATTAGGATTTTCAATCTTTGGATTCATTAAGATTTTAAGCGACCGACAATTTAAATATCGCCAAGAGTATCTCCTAATTCTTTTAGCATCAGGCGCCTATGTTATGATGTATATTTTTCGGAGTAACAATTATAGCGGCTACTCTTACGGAGTCAGATGGTATGCTAATATAATGTTTCTGTTTTGCCTACCGCTGGCACATATTAGCAATGAGGTGAAAAAAATTAAGAAGGTGAGGCAAGTTTTTATAATTATAGGTTGTCTGTCGATCTTCATCTCTTTTGTAGGGGTAATACATCCTTGGGTTCCAGTAGATGAAGCGCATCCAAGTTCGTTATTAAATGCTTTTGGATATATTTTTCAGCCAATAAATACTCAAATTTATAACAACAGTGCGGCGATGCGCCTTTCATTTTCGTACTCTTTATTGTTCGTTCTAAAGCAGTTCAGGGTGATTTTAATAGCAGCAATCGCTGGTTTGTCGTGCTATCTATTTGTGAACCGCGTCAAGCAATTTGTAGCCAATAAACCCCCAGCTTAAGGGTCGATTATATTAAAGATAGGTCGATCGCCCTGGAAGCCGAAGCAGTCATCGAATCCCGCACAGAAATACGCCATTAACATCAGCAGCCCGTTTGCGGTAATATTTACTAATGTTTCGCGAACGGTGAAAGCTGTATGATTCGCCGCTACATTGCTAACCTCAGCACTAACATCTTAAAACGTACCTGCACCGCGATCGCTGCGATCGCCCTAACAACAGTCGGATGTTCGCCGCCCAAGCCGCCCAACACCGCAGCGACATCAAGCGCGATCGCATCATCCTCCGTCCTAACGCAGCCACCAACCTCTGTGTTAGCCAAAAACCCCAATAAACGCCAAAAATCCATCAGCGTTCCTTCCTGCGCCCAAAACGACCCCTTTGGAGATTCAGTTAACTTTGCCACCAAGGCCGCCAATTTAGCTCAATCAGCCAATTCAAAACAAGAGTGGGACGAAGTAGCAGCCCAATGGGTGCAAGCCGTAGCCTGGATGCAAGCGGTTCCCCCCGGCAGTCCCAGGCGGGCGTTTGCTGAAAAAAAAGTAACCGAGTACATGAAAAACCTGCTTTATGCCCAACAGCAAGCGGGCGCAAGCCGATCGCCAGCCAGTAATGTCAGCTTCAGCAGCGATTTGCTCGACGAACAGCTAGAACTATACCTATCCTACGTTGCAGCCGTCGGGCCGCCAGATGTTTTGATTGTCGGCAGTTCCCGGGCGTTGCAGGGCGTCGATCCCAAACAGCTAAAACAATCTTTGGCGGCTAACGGGAGTCCGGGTTTAAAAGTATTTAATTTTTCAGTCAACGGCGCCACTGCCCAAGTTGTTGATTTTCAACTGCGGCGGCTGTTGAAGCCAGATCATTTACCTCAAATGATTGTCTGGGCGGACGGTGTGCGCGCATTTAACAGCGGCCGGGACGATCGCACTTTTAATTCGATCGTCGATTCTGAAGGCAGCCAGCTTTTAGCAGCAGGCGTTCGCCCCAAACTCCCGTCTGGTGAACCTAACGTGACGCCCCAGTGTTACAGATTCCCGCAGTCTTGTAACACCGATGGCGACGGGATTTTCCGCCGAGCACAGGCTGATAGGGGCGGGCAAGATGCCCAACCCCTACTCCCCACAATCCAATTCACCTCAAGTGGAACAGGCATCTTGCCTGTTGCCCAGAATGCAGTATCACAAACAACAGTAGCAATCAGACAAGTCAGCCAATTGGCAGATGCGATCGACTCCAACGGATTCATGTCAATGTCGGGCAGTTACAATCCCGACACATATTACCGACAACGCCCCTACGTTTCTGGTAAGTACGATCGCGACTACGAAGACTTCAACCTCGGCGGCAAACAAGCAACAGCCTTTAATTCAGTCGTAGCATTTACCAAAACTCGGAAAATCCCCCTAATTTTCGTCAATCTGCCCCTCACCGACGACTACCTAGATCCAACTCGTCGGTGGGCAGAACAGCAGTTTAGACAACGAATGCAGCAACTCTCGCGACAAAAAGGCTTCGCCTTCCGTGACTTGTCCCAGCGGTGGCCAAATCGCAACGACTATTTTTTAGATCCCAGCCACCTCAACCGTTTTGGGGCGATCGCAGTTTCGCGCATCCTCGCCTCCGATACCAGCATTATTTGGCCGCAGCCCAAGTCCCGAATCACCGATGGGTGATGGGATTTTAGATTTTAGATTTTAGATTTTAGATTTGGGAATTTCCTCGTTACCAGCAGTGCCTGGTAACGCAGATCGGGAGGCTCTGCCTCCAAATTCTGAAAAATGCTGCAAGATATAAATGAGACTTATGGCGTAAATCTTCGATCGCGATCGGGAAACCGCAAATAAACGCAGATAAACGCAGATAATTTCCTGTTATGGCGAGGGATTTTTGCAATCAAGTCTAGTCTAAAATCAAATAATCTAAAATCTAAAATCTAAAATCTAAAATCGACTGATTGTGCAACTAAAACAAGTAATTATCGCCCACAAAGCCAGAGATCTTCTCAGCCAGCGGTGGGCAGAACAATGTGCCCGCCAGTTAGAAAGTCGCGGCTGTCAAGTTTTAATGGGGCCCAGCGGCCCGAAAGATAACCCGTATCCGGTGTTTTTAGCTTCTAGTAACAGCCCGATCGATCTAGCCGTAGTGCTCGGCGGCGACGGTACCGCCCTAGCGGCAGCCCGGAATTTATCTGCTGACGGCATCCCGATTTTAGCTGCGAATGTGGGCGGACATCTGGGTTTTTTAACCGAGTCTTTTGAGGATTTCCAAAATACTGAGGAGATTTGGGACAGACTGGCCGAAGATAGGTATGCGGTGCAGAAGCGGATGATGTTGCAGGCGGCGGTTTTTGAGGGAAACAGAACTAATCTTGAACCCGAGAGCGATCGATTTTTGGCACTCAACGAAATGTGCATTAAACCTGCTTCTGCCGATCGAATGCCGAGCTGTATTCTAGAAATGGAAGTTGACGGCGAAGTAGTCGATCAATATCAAGGCGACGGTTTAATTGTCGCAACACCCACTGGTTCTACTTGCTACACCGCATCTGCCAACGGGCCGATTATCCACTCGGGAATGGATGCGATCGCAGTTACTCCAATTTGCCCTTTAAGTTTATCCAGTCGGGCTGTAGTTTTGCCGCCCGGTTCAGTCGTCAGCATTTGGCCCTTAGCAGATTACGAACTCAGTACAAAACTCTGGATGGACGGCATTTTAGCTACAGCAATTTGGCCCGGACAGCGCGTAGACGTGCGGATGGCAGACTGCGAAGCCAAATTTATCATTTTGCGGGAAAACTATTCTTATTACGGCACTTTGAGGGAAAAACTTCAGTGGGCCGGAGCCCGAATTCGGTACAACAACAATCACCGCAATTAATCCAAATCATCCACTGTTTGTAGTGAGGACTTCAGTCCTCAGGCTTTTAGAAGGACTGAAGTCCTCACTACAAACCTATTCATCTGTACTCTGTTAAGATCGCTCAATATCTTGACAAGCAGCACGATCCATGCCGACTCTCAAACCATCAACCCGACCTTTCAACCATCAAGATACATATCCCTGTCCCGTGTGCCGCACCGGTCAAATATCCACCATGCCGATGATGGAAGCCCTCGCTTGCAACTTCTGCCAGCACATTTTTACCGCTAGCGAAGAAAGGCAATTGCTGAAAATGGCCGATCGCCAACCGCCCGTAACATGGCACTGGAACGGCAAAAAATGGATAGGAGCACACCTCGAAGGCACAGAATTCGGATGGCCCTATTTTGCAGCCGCGATCGGTCTAATCTTCCTTCCCACCACCTTGCTCGGACTTTCAGCTTACTACTTTCCCCCAATTCCCGGCAGTCGCTTGTCGTGGTTCCCCGCAGCTTGGACGGGCTTAGCCTTTTTGTCCCATTTAGGCATAGTGCTGTGGTTGGTAGCTGAATTTTATCAATTTCCGGTGGGCACTTACTTCAGAGCTTGGGCCCGCAGGATTCGCCGGCGCTAGCTGGATATTGTCAAAGAGCCGATCGACCTCAGCCGCCCACCAGCATCAATTCAGCTAAAATTAGAGGCGATCGCAAAACTCAACTCCAAATCAGCACTACTAAAGCTATAATCGTTAGCTATTCTAAATAGTCAGATACGAGCGCATAGCGATTTGTGAGGAGAGCGATGAACATACTTGGAATCTCGGCGTACTACCACGACAGCGCCGCCGCCTTAATTCGCGATGGAGAAATTATCGCCGCAGCGCAGGAAGAAAGATTTTCCCGCAAAAAGCACGACGCCAGATTTCCCAAGAATGCGATCGCCTATTGCCTGAAAGAAGCGAACATAGAACTGCGGGAACTCGATCGCATAGTCTTCTACGACAAACCATTAGTCAAATTCGAGCGCCTTCTCGAAACCTACCTAGCCTACGCACCCAAAGGTTTTCGCTCTTTCCTCACCGCCATGCCCATATGGCTGAAAGAAAAGCTTTACCTCAAAACCATGCTCAAAAGAGAGCTCGCAGAAATGGCAAACTGCAAAAGCAATAAACTTCCATCTCTGCTATTTACCGAACACCACCAATCCCACGCAGCCTCAGCATTTTTCCCCAGCCCCTTCCAAAAAGCAGCCGTTTTGTGCCTCGACGGCGTAGGCGAATGGGCCACAACCTCCGTTTGGTTGGGAGATGGCAACCAACTCACACCTCAGTGGGAAATCGACTTTCCTCACTCGTTGGGTTTGCTTTATTCAGCTTTCACCTACTACACCGGCTTCAAAGTCAACTCTGGTGAATACAAACTCATGGGTTTAGCGCCCTACGGCGAACCCAAGTTTGTAGACAAAATTCTCACCCATTTAATCGACCTCAAAGATGACGGAACTTTCCGTTTGAACATGGATTATTTCAACTACACTGTTGGCTTAACCATGACAAATCAGAAATTTGACGAACTGTTTGAAGGGCCGCCGCGCACAGCAGAAGGAAAATTAACTCAGCGGGAAATGGATATTGCAGCATCCATTCAAGTTGTTACAGAAGAAGTTGTTTTGCGGCTTTGCAGAACAGTTAAAAAAGAATTGGATGTAGATTATCTTTGTCTTGCCGGCGGCGTTGCTCTCAACTGCGTTGCTAACGGCAGACTCTTGCGAGAAGGTATTTTCAAAGATATTTGGATTCAACCGGCGGCGGGAGATGCTGGCGGTGCTTTGGGCGCGGCTTTGGCGATTTGGTATCAGTATTGCGAACAAACTCGTACTGTTGCTGATGATCTACTCGCAGCCAATAATATTAAGCAGGAGAGGACTGAAGTCCTCACTACAAACGAGGAGAGGACTGAAGTCCTGACTGCGAATCAAGCTGTGGCGACTGTGGCGAAGTCTGTCACTCATTTAACTTGTCACGACAAAATGCGCGGTTCCTATTTGGGGCCAAGATATACTGACACAGAAATTAAGGAATATTTGGATGCTGTCAAAGCTAGCTATCATCGATTGGACGATGCCGAATTAATGCCGCAGTTGGCGGAAATTTTGGAACAGGGAAATGTCGTCGGATGGTTCCAAGGGCGGATGGAATTTGGGCCGCGGGCTCTGGGCGGGCGATCGATTATTGGCGATCCGCGCAATGCTAAAATGCAGTCCGTGATGAACCTGAAAATTAAATATCGGGAATCATTTCGACCCTTTGCACCGTCAATCTTAGCCGAACGAGTTGCCGATTATTTCGAGATTGACCATTCCAGCCCTTATATGCTATTAGTAGCTCCAGTCAAAGCCAGTCTCCGCATTCCCATGACTGCGGAACAAGAACAGTTGTTTGGCATTGAAAAGCTCAACATTCCGCGATCGGAAATTCCGGCTGTCACCCACGTCGATTACTCCGCCCGCATCCAAACCGTTCACAAAGAAACCAATCCTCGGTACTATGACCTAATCAGTCATTTTGAAGAGCGATCGGGATGTTCGATTTTAGTAAATACTTCGTTCAACGTCCGAGGCGAACCAATTGTTTGCACTCCTGAGGATGCTTACCGCTGTTTCATGCGAACCGAAATGGACTATCTAGTTTTAGAGAATTTCTTGATTCCCAAATCCGAACAAATTCCTTGGAAACAAGATGAAGCTTGGAAAAATGAATTTGAACTAGATTAGTTAGGAGTTAGTTGTTATTGGTTATTAGTTATTTGTTATTGAATAATTAACCACTAACCACTAACCACTAACTATTGACTAATCCGGGTAAGGTGCGCACTGCGCACCCTACTGACTAATCCGGGTAAGGTGCTCAGTGTGCACCCTACTAACTAATCCGGGTAAGGTTCGCAGTGCACACCCTACTAATCCGGGTAAGGTGCGCAGTGCGCACCCTACTGACTACTAACTAATCCGGGTAAGGTGCGCAGTGCGCACCCTACTTCCTTCTTCCTTCTTCCCTCTTCTTTCAACATGAGCGACGAAATAAAAAAACTCGATAAAAAAGGCCTGCGCGATTTCGGCCTCCTAATTGGCGGCTTAATAGCAGTGCTCTTCGGTTTAGCAGTACCTTTACTGCGGCGCAGTTCTCTACCTTGGTGGCCCTGGGCAATCTGCGCCATCCTAGTTGTGCTAGCATTAGTTGCGCCGAAATCCCTGAATCCGGTTTATCACGGATGGATGAAGTTTGGACTTCTCCTCAACAAGATCGAAACGCCGATTATTTTGGGCATAGTTTTTTACCTCATCATTTGGCCGATGGGAGTTATCAAAGGCATATTTGGCGAAGATGCAATGCGGCGCAAACTAAATCCCAAAATGGATACTTACCGCGTCCCGAGTAAAGCAAGAACAAAAGTTAGCATGGAGCGTCCTTTCTAAGTGTTTGAATCTACAGTAGACTTTCTCAAAGATTTGTGGGCGTTTATGAAAGAACGCCAAAAATATTGGCTGCTACCGTTAATTGTGACTTTAGTCTTTTTAGGAGCTTTGATTGTATTGAGTCAGGGTTCTGTGATTGCTCCGTTTATTTACACCCTGTTTTGAAAGAATGAGCAAGTTGAAAACTTTGGGTGTCAATTTAGGTTTGACACTCGGCGGTTTATTAATGGGGGTGGTAATTGGTGAAATTGGATTGCGAGTTGCTAAAGTTGAGGGCTACCCAAAAATAGGAGATGTTGTAGACTCCGCGCCAACTCGTTTCCACACTGCCGATCGCGATTTGGGTTGGAAGCTCAAACCCGGTGTGTCCGGCGAGTGGAAGGGGGAAGGTGCGAGTTTTGTACAGGTGAATAGCGACGGTTTGCGCGATCGCGAACACACCAAAACCAAACCTCCCAATACCTTGCGCGTCGCGGTTTTAGGCGACTCTTTCACCGAAGCAATTCACGTACCAGTCGAACAAACTTTCTGGTCAAAATTAGAACGAAAACTCAGCAATTGCAATTCTATAAAAGGCAAGCAAAAAGTCGAAGTTATCAATTTCGGCGTCCAAGGCTACGGTACTGCTCAAGAATTGATGATGCTGCGTAAAAAAGTGTGGGATTACAATCCTGATATTGTAGTTCTTGCCTTTTTTACTGGCAACGATGTAATTAATAATTCGCCGAAATTAGAATACGACCTCTATCGACCATTTTTTAGATATGATGCTAGCGGCAAGTTAGTACCAGATATGTCTTTTCGCAATCTGCCACCCATCGATCGCAATAAAAATGCAGTTTCATTTGTAGACCGGATGCCCAGTTTTTTAGTCAACAATTCCCGCATCTTGCAGGTGATTAAAAAGGTAGATTTAGACGGTAAAAAGCGGCAGTTATCTGGAGATTTTACCGCTTTGAGCAGCAAAAACTTCAATCCACCTCAGGATGCAGTTTGGAAAGATGCCTGGAGGGTGACAGAGGGTTTGATCGTGACAATGCGGAATGAAGTCGTGCAGAAAAAAGCTGATTTCTTGGTTGTGACAATTGGCGATCCGATTCAAGTCGATCGCGATCCGGCTAAGCGGCAAAAGTTTATGCAGGAACACAAAATTCAGGATTTATTTTATCCCGACAGGCGGCTGGAAAAATTGGGCGCGCGCGAGGGTTTTCGCGTACTGAATTTAACTGAACAGTTCCAAGGTTACACCGAAAAATTTCAAGTCTGCGCCCACGGTTTTGAGAATTCTGTACCCTGTGGGGGTCACTGGAACGAACTCGGACACCGACTGGCCAGCATCCTGATCAACAGAAATCTGTGCGAAAATTTGAAACAGTCTCAAGTACCAAAAAAATAACCGCAAGCAGTCAAATTTCATGAAAGATTCAACGCCACTTCAAAAAGGCAAAAATATATTAACTTTAATCGCCGTCAATTTAGCGATCGCCTTTATTTGTCTGGAAGCTTTGTCCCTAGCTTTTTATTTTATCAATCAAAAGCAGTTTTTTTATACTAGAACTAAAGCTAAAGAAAAAGTAGTCGAAGATATTGAACGGATCGGAATTAGGCTAGATGAATCAATCGTAGAAAGACTGCACCCGTTTTTTGGCTACGTCCTCAAACAAGGTGCTTTTACCAATGAAAGATTAAAGTTAAAAGTCAACAGACACGGCTTTTTTTCACTCTACGAATACCCCTTTATTAAAACCAATAAAAAACAATTTATTATCGGAGTTTTTGGCGGTTCAGTTGCCAACAACTTTGCTGTAGACGAATATATAAATCAAAGATTGTCTAAAAAGTTGCAGAGTTATCCCGAATTTGCCGATCGCGAAATTCGCATTTTAAATTTTGGCAACGGCGGATACAAGCAGCCCCAGCAATTGTTAATTTTAAATTATTTTTTGGCCTTGGGCCAAGAGTTAGATTTAGTCATCAATATTGACGGTTTTAACGAAGTAGCACTGTCAAATTTAAACAACAAAGCCCAGCTAGAAATAGGAATGCCCAGCGTCCAGCACCTACAGGGACTGACGAGTTTAGCCAACAACAACTTATCGCCAGAAGCGATGAGTTCGATCGTGCAAATTAACGAAAACAAAAAACAGTTGAAAGCAGGTATTGACAAATTGCAAACTTGTCAACTTGCTTTGTGTCACGCCGTTACCTCGCTGCGGGTGAAACAATTAGTCAACAATTACCAGCAAGCAGTTGTCAAGTACGACGCGCAAGTCAAACAAGCCAACTCAGACCCCGCAAAAAGCGGTATAGTATACATTCCCAAAGCTGAGTCTGTTTTGCGAGAGGCTGCTGCTTTTGACAAAATGACCTCGATTTGGTACGAATCGTCGATCGGCATGAATCAAATTTTATCGAGTAGAAACATCAAATATTTTCACTTTATCCAGCCCAACCAGTATTATCCCACTAAACGAGTGTTTACCGCCAAGGAAAAGGAAATTGCCATCAGCAAAGACAGCCCGTACATCGAAGGAGTAAACAAAGGTTATCCGGTGCTGTTGTCCAAAGTCGATGATTTGCAAAAAGCTGGGGTGAATGTGTTTAGCGCCGTAAATATTTTGGACAATACAAAAGATACGGTTTACAAAGATGCTTGCTGTCACTATAATTCAGTGGGAGAGGAAGTATTGGCAAACTATATTTCCAGTTCCATCATTCAAGTAGTAAGAAAGTCTAAATAAATATTTATGAAAGATTTCAAGTTAATTAACAAAGGCCAAGAACTCCTCAAAATTACTTTGATTAACTTGGCGCTTTTACTTGTTTTCCTAGAACTCGGTTCCTTGGGATGGTATTTTGTCAAGCACAAGCAATTTTTCTATACTAGAGAAAAGGCGCAAGATAAGTCGGCTTTAGGAATTAATTTAGAAGGAGTGCGTCTGAATCAGTCTATTGTCGAAAGGTTTCATCCTTTCTTTGGGTTTATTCAAAAACCCAGCGCTGATTTTCGACCTGGTTTTAAGGTGAACAACTACGGATTTATCTCTCCTTACGATTACCCTTTTAAAAAATTTAAAAAAAATCAATTTGTGATCGGAATTTTTGGCGGTTCCGTGGCTTCAGATTTTTCCATCTTTCAAGTTCAGAACAAAATTTTACCTCAATACCTCAAACAGGTTCCCGGTTTACAGGATAAAGAATTTATAATTTTGTCTTTTGCTACGGGCGGTTACAAACAGCCGCAACAGTTATTAATTTTAAACTATTTTTTAGCTTTAGGTCAAGAGTTAGATATGGTCATCAATATAGATGGCTTTAATGAAGTAGCACTTTCTAATATAAATAATAAAAATAAAATCGATCTGGCGATGCCAAGCAATCAGCACATTTCGCCGCTGACTAGCTTGGCAAATAATAGCCTTTCTACCAAGGCTTTGCAAGCAACTATTAGAATCAAAGAAACTAAAACTCAGATTAATGAGGGTTTGGAAAGTTTGCAACATTGCTCTTTAGCTGCGTGCGATGCTTTGACTTCTGTTTACGTTCAAAATTTAGTCAACAATTATCGCAGAGATGTAATTTTGTTTGAAAAAGAACGCAGCAAAAATCAGCAAGATGACGAAGGTAGCGTTATTTATATTAATAAAAATAAGTCTGTTTTAGAGGATGATGCAGCTTTTGAACAAATGGCGTGGAATTGGGCAAAAAGTTCGATTTTTATGCACAAAGTGTTGTCGGCTAGCAAGGTTCCTTATTTTCACGTCCTCCAGCCTAATCAATATTATCAGACGAAAAGGGTGTTTAGCGATGCTGAGAAGCGAATTGCTTTTAATAAAGATACTCCTTATGCTAATTCTGTGGAAATTGGCTATCCGGCTCTTTTGGGTAAGTTTCCTAATTTACAAAAAAATCAGATTAATATTTTGAATGGGGTTAAGGTTTTTGACAAGACTAAAGATGTTGTTTATGTAGATAGCTGCTGTCATTATAATAAAACTGGAGAGGAGATTTTTAGCAATTATGTGGGCAGTTCTATTGTGGAAGCTTTGCGGAAGGATCGGGCTAGCAGTAATAAGAAGTAGGTTGACCAAATTATATCAAATTCGGCTTAAATACCCCGATAATTTAGATTATGTTCGGTAAAATAACTATGATAGGGTTTGTAGTGAGGACTTTAGTCCTCAGAAATTGATAAGGACTAAAGTCCGAACGATCGAACCTATTTTCCCGCCGATCGCAAATTTTAGGTTTTTGGTTCCCGCCGATCGCAAATTTTAGGTTTTTGGTTGGGTTTTAGCCAGATCGCCCGTGGAGTCGATCGGCATTACCAAGATCTTATCAACGCGGTTCCCATCCATATCGACGACTTCGACGCGCAAGCCGTTCCATTCAAAATGCTCTGCCGCCGCCGGAATTTTACCCAAATTTGTAATCACAAAACCGCCCATTGTGTGGTAACTTCCTTTATTTTCTGAAGATACTTCTTCAATTCCAAACAAATCAAAGAAATTCTCGACCGGGAGCATTCCGTCTAACAGCCAAGAACCATCTTCGCGCTGCACAGCTTGCGGTTCGTCGGCATCTTCAACCGAGGGAAAGTCCCCAACTAATTCGACTAAAATATCGTTTACAGTCACCAATCCTTGAATGACGCCGTATTCGTCTACTACCAAGGCAATTTGATTGCTAGATTGCTTGAAAAGCTCTAAGACTTTTAAACCTCTGGTGCTTTCGGGTACAAATAAAGGTCTCCGCAAAGAAGCACTTAAATCCAGGGGTTGACCTGTTAAAGTGCGAGACAACATATCGGTAACGTGTACTAAACCGACAACGTTATCGAGCCCGCCCTGACAAACTGGAAACCGGGAATGACCGCTGCCGAGCATTTTTTGGCGGTTTTCTTCTACTGAGTCGTCGAGGTCGAGCCAAATAAGATCGGGCCGCGGGGTCATTAGGGCGCTGACTCGCCGATCGCCCAAACGGAACACTCTTTCCACCATGTCCTGTTCGGCTTCTTCAAAGGTTCCAGCCTCGGTTCCTTGCTCGATTAAAACTTTAATTTCTTCCTCTGTAACTTGGGGTTCCGTTGAAGGGACAATCCCCATCATTCGCAAGATTAATTCCGTGGAATAACTTAAAACATAAACGGCAGGAGCGCCAATTTTGGAGAGCATTCGCATGGGAATAGCGACGCTAGAGGCGATCGGCTCGGGGTTGTTGAGGGCCAGGCGCTTCGGCACGAGTTCGCCGATAATTATGGTGAGATAAGTTATGGTTAAAATTGCGATGACTGAGGCGATCGGCTGAGCATAGGGCGAAGCGGCCGGAATTAAGCGCAACAGAGGCTCTACCCTTTTAGCAATAGTCGTTTCTCCCAAAGCGCCCGACAGGATAGCCAACAGCGTAATTCCGATTTGAACTGTCGGCAAGAACTGATTGGGGGCATTAGCCAGATCCAAAGCTATACGGGCATTCGTCGAACCCTGGTTAGCCATCTGTTGCAGTCTCACCTTCCGTACTGAGACGATGGCCATTTCTGACATCACAAACACGCCATTGAGGAAAACTAGGAGGAGAACAATCAGAATATCGGTACTTGGGGACATTTCTCAATTTATCGGTGGTAAAGGCGAAGCGCACTGCCCGCTTAGTCGATTTTAGATTTTAGATTTTAGATTTTAGATTGAATCGGCAGCCACAAGCTGAGGGCTCTGTCAATTTAGATCGCAAAATCGAAATTGGCGATCGACCTGTCCCTAGATTAACGGAACAGGCTCGTTTCGATCGCAAGTTCGAGATATTCACAGAACACATCTAGCAAAAATCTACCCGCAGTGGAGTTGAACTGCCAAGAGCCGATCGACACAATGATAGATGTTTGTCGTACAATCTTCCTTAACTAGGCAGGGGGGGAAGAGCCTTCGCCCATCGGGGATAAAAATTAACAGCACATGACTTTCTCTTCGATAATTCGGACATTGGGGCGATCGCCCCTAGCAACAGAACTTCTCAACAAGCTCAAACGGCATCACTGCCTGCAACTCAACGGCATCGCCCGCCTACCAAAAGGTTTAGTAGCTTCCGCCCTCGCACAGCAAGAAGGGCGAAACCTATTAGCCGTGACGGCTACTTTGGAAGAAGCAGGCCGCTGGGTAGCTCAATTAGAGGCGATGGGCTGGCAAACCGTACATTTTTACCCAACTTCGGAAGCTTCGCCCTACGAGCTATCTTACTCGGACGAGAACGAAATGACCTGGGGACAAATGCAGGTGCTGGCGGATTTGGTGGACAACGAACAAAAAACCGCCAATTCCTCAAAGCCGATCGCGATTGTAGCCACAGAAAGAGCCCTCCAGCCTCACTTGCCGCCGCCGGAGGCTTTTGAACCCTACTGTCTGACGCTGAAACGAGGCGAAGTTCAAGACTCAAAGATACTCGATCGCCAACTTGCCTCCATGGGGTACGATCGGGTGAATTTGGTAGAAACCGAAGGCCAGTGGAGCCGCCGGGGCGATATTGTCGATGTGTTTCCGGTGGCGGCGGAATTGCCGGTGCGGCTGGAATGGTTCGGGGATACTTTGGATCGACTGCGCGAGTTCGATCCCTCGAACCAGCGATCGCTCGATAAGGTCGATCGATTAGTTTTAACTCCGACTAGCTTTAACCCAATTATTAAAGCAGTTTTAGCTGAAAAAAAGCTTGACAAAATCAACAAAATAGACTTGCTTGACACAGAAAATGAAGCCGAAAAATATGTCCGCAGGCTGTTAGGTTTAGCGTTTGAAAAACCAGCTTGTTTGTTGGATTATTTACCAGAAAATACTTTAGTTGTAGTAGACGAACCGCAAGGATGTGAAGGTCACAGCGACCGCTGGTTTGAAAATGCCCAGGAACAATGGGAAAGTTGCAATCAATCTGTTGTTGCGGATGGGGAAACTGAAACATTGCCAATTGCTAATCTGAAGGTTCCGAAAATTCACCGCAGTTTTGCAGAATCGATCGCAGATGTCGCAGCTTTCGATCGGCTAGAACTTTCAGAATTAGCAGAAGATTCTACTACTCAAAAAATTAAAAGCTCCTCCGGGGGCGAGCAGCTATCGCCTGCGATCAATTTGGCCAGCAGGCCTGTGCCGGTGATGCCCCACCAATTTGCGAAACTGTCTCAAATGCTCCGGGAAGAGCGCGATCGCGGTTTTACGGTGTTTCTGGTTTCCGCTCAACCGAGCCGATCGGTCTCTCTGCTGTCGGAACACGACTGTCCGGCTCAGTTTGTGGTGAATCCGCGCGATTTTTTGGCCATCGACAAATTGCAGTTGCAGCACATTCCGGTAGCTTTGAAGTACAGCGGGCTGGCAGAGTTGGAAGGTTTTATCCTGCCGACTTTTCGGATTGTCTTAATTAGCGATCGAGAATTCTACGGCCAGCATTCTCTCGCAACATTTAGCTACGTCCGCAAGCGCCGCCGCGCCGCTTCTAAAAAGGTTGACCCGAACAAGCTGAGTCCGGGGGATTTTGTGGTGCACCGCCAGCACGGAGTTGGTAAGTTTCTCAAGTTGGAACGCTTGACAATCGATCGAGAAACTCGCGAATATTTGGTATTGCAATACGCTGACGGTACTCTCAGAGTCGCGGCGGATCAATTGGGCGCCCTGTCCAGGTTTCGGACTGTCGGCGATAAAGTGCCGGAACTCAACAAGCTAACTGGTCAAACTTGGGAAAAAACTAAGACAAAAGTTCGCAAAGCTGTTAAGAAAGTAGCGGTAGATTTGCTGAATCTTTACGCTAAAAGAGCCAAGCAACAGGGTTACGCTTTTCCGCCTGATATGCCTTGGCAGCAAGAGTTGGAGGATTCTTTCCCGTACCAACCAACGCCGGATCAGTTGAAGGCTACTCTGGATGTGAAACGCGACATGGAGGGCGATCGACCAATGGATCGCTTGGTCTGCGGCGATGTCGGTTTTGGCAAGACGGAAGTTGCTCTGAGAGCTATTTTTAAGGCGATTACAGCGGGCAAGCAGGTGGCTTTGCTCGCGCCGACGACAATTTTGACCCAACAGCACTATCACACGCTGAAGGAGCGTTTTTCGCCTTATCCGATCGAAGTTGGTTTGCTCAACCGCTTCCGCACAGAAACCGAGCGCCGGGAGATTCACAAGCGCTTAGCAACTGGGGAGTTAGACGTGATTGTCGGTACTCAATCTGTTTTGAGTAAAGCGATTAAATTTCGAGATTTGGGTTTGTTGGTGGTGGATGAAGAACAGCGGTTTGGGGTGAAGCAAAAGGAAGCGATTAAATCTCTGAAAACCGAGGTAGATGTGCTGACTCTGACGGCGACTCCGATTCCCCGCACGTTGTATATGTCTCTGTCGGGGATTCGGGAGATGAGTTTGATTGCGACTCCGCCGCCCAGCCGCCGCCCGATTCAGACGCATTTATCCCCCTACAATTTGGAATCGGTGCGGACTGCAATTCGTCAAGAGTTGGACAGGGGCGGTCAGGTTTTTTACGTTGTACCTCGGATTGAGGGGATTGATGAGTTGGCCGATACGTTGCAGCTAATGGTTCCGGGGGCGAGAATTGCGATCGCCCACGGTCAAATGGATGCTTCGGAACTAGAATCGATCATGCTGACTTTCAGTGCGGCAGAGTTTGATATTTTGGTGTGCACTACGATTATTGAGTCGGGTTTGGATATTCCCCGTGTCAATACAATCTTGATTGAGGACGCGCAGAAGTTTGGTTTGGGTCAGTTGTACCAGTTGCGGGGACGGGTGGGACGGGCGGGGATTCAAGCTCACGCTTGGCTGTTTTATCCGAAGCAGAACAAGCTTTCAGATGCTGCAAGGCAGCGGCTGCGGGCAATTCAAGAGTTCGCGCAGTTGGGATCGGGCTATCAGTTGGCTGTCCGAGATATGGAAATTCGCGGTTCCGGTGATATTTTGGGTACGGAACAGTCCGGTCAAATGGAGGCGATCGGTTTTGATTTGTATGCTGAAATGTTAGAGGAGGCGATTCGCGAAATTAAGGGTCAGGAAATTCCCAAGGTTGAGGATGCACAAATCGACCTCAGTTTGACGGCGTTTATTCCTGCCGATTATATTGGAGATCTGGATCAAAAGATGAGCGCTTACCGGTCTGTGGCTTCTGCGAATACTCTCGAAGAGTTGCAACAGATTCGCGCCGATTGGTGCGATCGCTACGGGCCGATTCCTCTACCGGCGCAGCAACTGATCCGTGTTGTGGAACTCAAACAAATCGCCAAGCAAATCGGTTTTTCTCGGATTAAACCGGAAAATAAGCAGCACATTGTCTTGGAAACGCCGATGGAGGAACCTGCTTGGAATTTGCTCAAGGCTAATTTGCCCGAACATCTACATTCTCGTTTTGTCTACAGCAAGGGGAAGGTTACTATTCGCGGAATGGCTGTTTTGAGCGCCGAAAAGCAGTTGGATAATTTGATTGATTGGTTGGGTAAAATGCAGGGCGCTTTGCCGGAAGCAAAGATTTGATTTTAATATGAAATCCCGCTATTTAGCCGGCGGTCGAAATCTCAGAATCATACCGATGGAACCGGAGAAAATATTGCTGCTGCTTTAATAATTGTTTGAGCAGCACAAAGGATTAAAATCGTGAAAAAGTTAGTCTGTGTTTTTTTTGCGATCGCGCTAGCGCAAGGAGTGCCAACGGTGGTTCAAGCTCAACAAACAATTGACCCGATCGACCGGGTTGTGAATGCAGGACTGATGAATAAAGATGCCAGTGGCAATTTTAATGCTGAAGGCATTATCAGTCGCGCCGATTTGGCGGTTATTTTAGTGAAAACTTTTGGTTTGGAACGGCGGAAAACAGCTCAAAAACCGGATATGGAATTGCCCGACGTACCTAAAAGCTACTGGGCTTACAGCGCGATTCAAACTGCTTTAAAAACGGGAACTATGAGTGGATATCGCGACGGAATGTTTTTCCCAAATCAAAGAGTGACTCGCGCTGAGGCTTTGGCGATTTTTGCTCAAGCTTACGGCGTTTTTCAGTTTCCCGAGGCCACCGTTGCCGAGATTTTAGCTAAGTATCCAGATGCAGGGGAAATTCCTAGTTGGGCTAGAAAGTCTATGGCTACTGCACTGTATGAAGGGTTTGTGAATCTTGAAGTCGGAACTAATGCAATTAATCCTTTGAAGCCGATGACTCGCGGTAATATCGCTTACGCTTTGAGCAAGTATTTGGAGCGGCAGGTAAGACCAACTTCTTTGCCTGTCCCGGATGAGGAGCCACCTAATCGCGGCATGGGAAGGTAAATATAGTAAGTTTCATTTGCCTGATAATCGGTAATTAGTAATTGAGAAAGCCATAGCTCATTCAATTAAAAATTGCTAAGCTGTTCGACATTCAAAATGCACTATTTGTGTGCCAGATCCCATACTGTAAGGGGTTGAGGCAATAAATTTAAATGACTAACAGCTTATAGCAATCCTAACTGAGATGTGAACACAAATATGATAAAATATAAAAAACTAAGTGCGATCGGGCAACCAAAAACTCCCCAACCACCCAAAAAAGACGACCCCAAAAACCTCGGCTACGTCTCACCCGAATTTGCCGAAAAAGTATCCCAACAGGAAATTGACCAAATCAACGCCAACGTCGAAACCCTGCTGCTAACTCAAAGCTGCATCCGCTGCGACCTCCGAGGTATAAAATTAGTTAACCTTACTTTAAAAAACCCGATCGTTACAGGAGCAGACTTATCAGATGCCAACCTCAGCGGAGGTACTTTCGAGATAGCAGATTTTGTCAACACTAACCTAGCACGTACCGACTTAAGCGGTTCAGTTTTAATAGGAGCCAGAATCAGCAATACTAATTTTAGGAAAGCCAACTTGACAAATACTAATTTAGACGGTGCGGACTTGCGCTTTTCTGACTTGAGAGATGCCAACCTTTCTAATACGAATCTCCGCAATGCTAACATGGATGGTGCTAGTCTCGATCGAGCCAGTATGGGAGGAACTACTATGCCCGATGGTCGAAAAAATCAATAATATTAAATTCGTCATTCCTGACGGCTAGCTATATTAACCGCCATGCAATTAAAGCTGCTGTCTTACCTTTCGCCGCGATCGGTTCGCAAGGTTCCACCGTTAGACGTTGTGACATCCCTTGATAAACAGCATCAGAAATAGTAATTGCACCACCAGGCGTGGCACTTTCTAAGCGTTTTGCTGTATTGACAACATCACCAATCACCGTATAAGTCCGAACATCTGCACCGCCAAATAGCCCTTCAATAACGCTCCCGCAATGCACCCCGCATCCCGCACCAATTCCATATAATTCAAGCATTTCTAAAGCAGCTTTACTCATAGATTTAGCCGCAGCAATTCCCTGCTGTGGCGTAGCATAAATCGCCATAATTTCATCGGCTGTAAAAGTTATTCTTAAAGGCTGAAACTTGGCGGCGGCTGGTTCAACACAACGGTAATATTCATTGAGAACCGCTGCAACTGTCTCAGGGGAAGTTTTTTCGCACCAACTTGTAAAACCGCGAATATCCATAAATAAAATCGTGCGATCGCACTTTTGAAAAGCCAAACCTGCTTTTAACTCTTCCTCTATTTTTAATCTAAGCTCATCATTAATCGCACACAATTGATCAACATCCATGATGTCTGATGATAACAACCATTCTTCGTATGTCCGAACTGGATCTTTTTTCTCCCATTCCTCAAATAATTCATTAGGCACATATTTTACCCCGCTCGCTTCTTCATGACCACGCATCCTAAAAGTCATGCACTCAATTACATAAGGCTTCTGCTCATCAATACAATAATTCCTTACTCCTCTGATGGTATCATAGACTTCCAATATATTGTTGCCATCTATTTTAATACCTTCTATGCCATAGCCATAAGCTTTATCGACTAACGACTCACAACGGTACTGCTCATTGGTTGGCGTACTTAAACCATACCCATTGTTTTCAATAATAAAGATCACCGGTAAATCCCATACTGCTGCAACATTCAAGGCTTCATGAAAATCACCTTCAGATGTTCCTC
>NZ_JAEQCI010000098.1:0-21312 GCF_020738565.1 Microcoleus sp. PH2017_12_PCY_D_A
TGTAGTGAGGACTTTAGTCCTTCCTCATAACAATCTAAAGAAGGACTAAAGTCCTGACTACGAACCTATAATAAAGTTTGTAGTGAGGACTTTAGTCCTCATCTTCTGTAGTTGCGGTATCAACCACCCCAGGACGATCTTAATAATTGGCGGCGTAAGTCAAGTCAAATTGGCGGCACAGGGTGATGCAGCAGTAGCCTGGGCGATCGAATACTAACTCGTAATTCATCTCCCCGTCTATTTTGGTAATTGGCTGCTTTAAGGGGATGCCGTGAATGTCGTATTGGCGGCGTTCTAAGGCACTCCAGTCGATAATTTTGATGTCGATTTGGTTCTGCAACTCACTTGCGATCAGGTATAAGTGCATCTTGTCTTGAACTTTCCCAGTCAGGGGAATTTTGATCGACATTGACTGAGTGACAAGGGGTTTTTGGTCGTTGGGATGCTTCTGAGTGTGGCAGCTTTTGAGTTCGATATCGTAAGGTTCTAACTTAAATTTCTCTCCATTGGCGATCGCAGACGTGTGCAAGTCTTTCAGGGATTTTTCTAGGTGAGGAATCAGCCCTAAATCAGGATCGCACAGCAGTTTGCGAATATTGGAGGTTTCAGTTACTGTCATTTTAGATTTTTGATGTTATGTTTGTGATTCTTAAATTATAGCTTACCGCGAAAAGTAATTCTGTTCTACTATACTTGCGACATAGTTCCAAAAACCAGGTTTCTGGGCAGTATTTCCCGGCAAACCAGATTTTGATTCGTCAATGTTTTTATAGCCTTTCTCAGAAAGATGAGGTATGACTATAAATGGGAGCATCTCAGTTTTGCAATAAACATTTTTTAAAGAGCGGACTGAAGTCCGTACTACGAACCTTTTTTGAGCGGAACGACAGCACTGTAAATGCTTGATAAATGGAGTTTTTTATGCGACCTCGCTTCTATATAATAAATATAAGAGGGCTAAAGCCCAACAACGTACCTCACTTTTTTGAGAACCGCTATAAATTATTTTTTGGTAATTTTCCAGAGATTGAGTTCGACATTAGCAACCGCCGGATTTATTTGATAGTTTTGCTGTTCAATTGCCGATCGCAAATCTGAGGAAGGCCTGTATAAAAACAACTCGCCCAAACCGCCGGGAACTTTGGGGGGTTGTGGTTTTTTTCGTGCCAACTCTCGATTTTTGTAGCAAGAAGTGTAACAGCGGGGTTCGATTAGCAGTTTGACTTTTGGTTGCAGGTGATAACTTAAAGGCATGATGTATGCTATATTCGCATCGCTGATGATGAGGGGATTGCTGGCAGAATTGACAGTCGCAGCGACTTCTAATTCGGCGCGCAACCAACCGCTGCCTTTATTCCACCAACTATCAGCTTGAGAACTAACTCCACCGGAGATGATGCCTGCACAAAACAGTGCAACTATAACTATTTTCCACAGTCTTTGCAGTTTTGAGTTATCAAAATTGTTGCTAATTTTCGCAGACAGCAGGTAAGCAACTGCTAGCTGAATTCCCACATAACAAGGAACTAAATATCGCGGATTTGCCGATCGCCTCCCACCTTTAAGTATATCTGGCACTGCCAAAAATAAGGCTGTTGTGGCAATTAACAATAATATCAATAACCAAACCCGTTTTGGTGTTTGCCGGCACACAAAATAAAGGGAATAGCCGACTAAAGCTAGAATCAGGATGCCAACAGGAATGATTAAGGCTAGTTGTGCGGCGCTGGCACTTCCATCAATGCCAATATCAAAAAATCCTATGCTGACGGCGCCCACCCACCTGCTGACTAATCTGAAGAGATTTGTCTGTTCTGCCCATACTGTGGTACTTCTAACTTGATTGAAGTTTTCTACAGTATTTACGAGGGAAGGCATGAAGCCAATTAAGGCGACCATTGCTGCTGCATAATAGGCAATAAATGTTTTAACATCGCGCCAGTTGGCGATGACTGCGACGTAGATTGCGTGGGCTGTGGCTACCCAGATATATAACAAGTGGGTGTACAATCCCATGGCTGCTGTGACTGCGTAGAGTGTCCAGTGAGAGACTAGCAACATTGGATTTTGATTGACATCCGGGCGCATTGCTCGCAGCAAGGCTGCACTGGATAAAATAGTAGTTAATGTCCACAAACTGTACTGTCTGGCTTCTTGGGCAAATAAGATGTGGTAGGGAGAAATGGCGAAAATTGCGATCGCCATCCATGCTACTGTCGGAGATTCAAATAACTCCCAAGCCAGCCAATAAATGGCGGGAAATACTAGCAAGCTAATGACGGCGGCCAAACTTCTCATTGTTGCCACGGAACTGCCGAACCATTGCGCCCAAAATCGCGCTAGTATGTAATAGAGTGGCGGGTGTTGGGGGTCTTCGGTTGCTAAGGAATTGAGGGTATTGCTTAAAGTTTTTTGAGAGTTGATCTGCTGGTATTTTTGTAAATCTGAGGATGAGGTTATTTTTGCGTAGGAAATTTGTTTGATAATTTCTGCTTCGGTGTAGCCGGAAACTCTTAAGGAAGTATAGTTTTCGTCGATCCAGTAGAATTTGCGATCGAGATTGACAAAGCGAAATAAAATGCCGATCGCTAATACGGCTATAATTAAAAATCGCAACCACTTCTCAAGTGGAGGGTTGTGAGAATTTAGTCGATCGCGATTTTTAGTAGATTCCATTTTATAACTAGCTAATCTCGCCTAATTTTTTTCTGTTACCCCACAGACAACACGGTTCGTAGTGAGGACTTTAGTCCTTATTTCTTAATAGCCAGAGAGAGGACTGAAGTCCTCACTACGAACCTTAGGAAAGGACTGAAGTCCTTACTACGAACCAAAGAATGATTAATCGTCTACTCCTGCAATTGGTGCAAAACCTTGCCGCTGAATATTTTCAGTTATGGTACGAGGTTCGAGGAATTGCAGCAAATAATCCGGGCCGCCGGCTTTAGAACCAACTCCCGAAAGTTTGAATCCTCCGAAGGGTTGGCGCGATACCACAGCGCCGGTAGTTCCGCGATTGATGTACAGGTTTCCGACTTCAAAATCGGCTTGGGCGCGATCGATATGCGAAGGCGTGCGAGAATACAATCCGCCAGTTAAAGCGAAATTTGTTCCGTTAGCAATGGTAAGCGCTTCATTGAAATTTTTTGCCCGAATCACCGATAAAACCGGGCCGAAAATTTCTTCTTGGGCGAGAGTTGCAGTCGGCGATACTTCCGTCACAATGACTGGGCCGACAAAATAACCGGTTTGGGGCGCGGCCATTTCTAAGGCTATCTTAGCTTCGGCGCGACCTTTTTCGATGTATTCGCGGATGCGCGACTGGGCGCTGGCGTCGATTACAGGCCCGACTTGAGTACCGGGATTTTCGGCTGGGCCGACATTGAGCGATCGCGCGGCTTCTACTAATCTTTCTACAAAAGCATCGTACACCGACTCGACCACAATTACTCGCGAACAAGCGGAACATTTTTGACCGCTGTATCCAAAGGCCGAATAAACTACGCCCGCAACTGCTTGGTCTAAATCCGCACTTTCATCGACAATAATTGCATTCTTACCGCCCATTTCCGCAATTACTCGCTTCAGGTGTTTTTGTCCCGGCTGCAAAATCGCAGCTTGGGCATAAATCTGACAGCCAACTTCCTGAGAACCGGTGAAGGTAATCATGTGAACGTCGGGATGTTTCACCATGTAAGCGCCGACAGTTGAACCTTTGCACGGCACGTATTGAAATACGCCTTTGGGAATTCCAGCTTCTAGCAAAATTTCCGCTATTTTTGCAGCAATTACTGTGGAAAATTCCGCAGGTTTTAGCAAAGTACAGTTACCTGCAACCAGCGATGCAACTGTCATGCCGACGGGAATTGCTAAGGGGAAATTCCAAGGGGAAATAATCAGAGAAATGCCGCGCGGCTGATAGGTGTAGCGGTTAGTTTCTCCGGGTATGTCGTAATTTTGCCCTTGTTCCAACCGTTCCATTTCGTCGGCATAGTAGCGACAAAAATCAATGGCTTCGGAGACTTCAGCATCGCATTCTCTGACAGGTTTACCGACTTCAAACACCATCCAAGCTGACAGTTCGTGGCGCCGCTGTTCCATCAATTCGGCTGCTTTGCGGAGGACTCCGGCGCGCTGGCGGACGGGGGTTTTGCGCCAACTTGTGGAGGCTGCTTTGGCTGCTTCTAGGGCTTGTTTGGCTTGTTCTTCAGACAGCAATCCGATTTTTCCGACTACTTCTTCGGGATTGGAAGGGTTGAGGGAGTTAACTGTTGTTTCGGTGTTTTGGTACTCGCCGTCGATTAGGGGTAAGTAGGTTTTGCCTAAGCTAGCGCGGACTGATTTGATGGCTGTTTCTGCTTGTTGCCGCAGTTTGGTATTGGCGTAGTCGGTATCGGCGACGTTGGGAAATACTTTGCTGTAAGCTATCTGGTCGTTGCCATTGGCGACTGGGGCGGCTAATAATTGTTCGATCGGCATTTCTTCGGAACTTTGCCGGATAAACGAACTGTTGGCGGTATTTTCCAGCAATCGGCGGATCAAATAAGCCATTCCCGGCAGCAAATCGCCGTAGGGACAGTATACTCGGACGCGATAACCCCGATCGACCAAAAGCTTGGCTAATTTGTCGCCCATGCCGTACAGCACTTGCATTTCAAACCGGCGGCGCGGTATATTCAGAGTTTCGGCAATCGCGATCGCCCTAGCTTGCGATCGAACGTTATGACTTGCGATCGCAGCATACAAATATTCGTGATTTTCCAGCAACAACTGAGTCATTGCTTCAAAATTTGCATCCGTAGCAACTTTGTCATTGTAGACAGGCTGCGGCCAATCCTTCTGCATCGCCTTGATAGTTTCCTGATCCCAGTAAGCGCCTTTTACCACACGCACCGTTACCGGATTTCCGCGTTTTTTTGCCCAAGCAATAATGCCTTGCAAATCTTGTTTGCTGTCGCGCAAATATGCCTGCATTGTAATGCCGACATCCGTGCGACTGCGGAACTCTTCCTCTAACAATAACTCTTTGAGAATGCTGAGAGTTAAACTCTTATATTCGTACTGTTCCATGTCGAAATGAACCGCCGCACCCAACTCTTTAGCGCGCCGCAATAACAGGCGAATTCTCTCGCTAACTTTTTCCTCGCTGCCTTTAGCATCCAGCGGATCGAACTGAGAATAAAAAGCCGTTAACTTGACCGATACTTGCACTCGCGGCAAAGTTTCGCCGTCAGCTTTGTCAATGGCATCAACCTGCGACCAATTCTTAGCTGCATTCGCGAGTTCCGCCATCAATTCCAAATAGCGGTTAAGATAAACTTCCGCCTCAGTTTCAGTAATTACAGCTTCGCCCAAAAGGTCAACTGTAAAACCCATTTTATCTTTGCGAAGCCGTTCTAAGGTTTTAATTACCTGCTTGATATTTTCCCCAGAAATATACTTGTGCGCCAAAGTTTCTACAGCAGGCGCAACCGTCGTCGCAGCCAATTGTCCAGGAATCGAATCAGCGTTAGTAAAACTGAGCAATTTTTTCAAAGCATCCGGCAATTCTACCTCTTCCACAGTCAGGTATTCTTGCAAGTGGCGGGCAATTTCCGGCTTGCTGCGGAGTGCGGGCAAACAGTCAATAAATCGAAACAATTGCACCCGCAGTCCGGGGCTGGCCATTGCCCAATCCATCAGCTTGTCGTCCCAGCGCATTTGGTCTTGCAGTTGGCCGAAGAACGATCGCTTTTTGTCTTGAGTTGCCTTAAGGATTTCTTTAGCAATTTCCTGAGTCTTGGCTTCGTAGATGCTTGGAGATACTTGTGCGACCATTGGTAATTAGTAATTGGTAATGGGTAATTGGCAACCAGGGTGGGTTGATGTATTTTGCAACTACCCCCTGATACGATTATACTTGCTATTTGACTTCAATTTTCACTCCGTAGTTTGCTTGGCGATCGCCCGAAATTTCAATAATATAATCGCCGCTGCTGGCTAGTTGACCTTGCCACTGACCTGTGCTATCAACAGTACCTACTTTTTCACCGTTAGGAGCAATAATGTCTGCACTAACTTGACCTTCTTGCACCTTTACTGTCATGCTTTGGCCGCTATTGCATTCTAGCAAGTAGCGTTTGGATATATTAGCTCGCAAACTATTGCTGAGAGTCGTTCCCGTAGCACCTGCTTGAAAGTTAACTCGCTCAGTTACAGGGGTTTCCACCACAGCGGGAGAAGGTGACGGCGACGGCGAAGCAAGTTGCGGAACGCCTGAGAGCGATGGTATTTGAGTCGGAGTAGGGGACGGTGCGATCGTGGCGGGCAGTGTTTGCTGGGGTGCTGGGGGGACTCCGGGTTGACGGTAGGCGCGCGCTGTTGGGACAGGTGGAGGGCTTTCGGGGAGGGGTACGTCGGAGTGCAGTTTGATTTGAAGGTTTGCTCTTTCTTGATACATTCTCCACGCTATCAAACTGCCGAGACTGAGCACGGAACCGACTAACATTCCGCTAAGAAAGACTGCCAAGATTTGCCAGATTGGAGTTGGTTTGCGATCGGGATTTGCTGTGTAACTTGTGGGTTGAGAATAACCGACGATTTGACTGGTTTCCGGCGCATTGTCGGCGGGTATTGGAATTGTTTCTGTTTCCTCTATTGTCGGTGAAATATCTTCGGGCGCGACAATTTCAGCGGGAGTTTCAGCAGGCGCGGAAGTTGCACCGTCACTGGTAATTGCAGTGTTCGCGAACTCCTCGCTGGCCGTTGAAATTGTTTCCGGTTGCTGAGTCAAAATTTGGTTTTTTTCCTGTTCGTCGCTCATGGGGCTAAATTTTTTGTAGAAATGCTGCTTTTAGATATTTTACGCGATCGGGACTTGTGCATTAAGACCAAAGAAACCGGGTTTTTTACCTAATCTCTGCATTACAATGAAGGATTTTCGGAAAAAACCCGGTTTCTGACTTCCCGTGCATAAGCCGTAGGGTGCGTCGCTCATATATTGTCGTAAATTACCGAGATTATCGCAGCGACGCACCCTACTTTCACTCGCGTCCGGGTGCGTCGCTCATATATTGTCATAAATTACCGGGATGATCGCAGCGACGCACCCTACTTTCAATCGCGTCCGGGTGCGTCGCTCATATATTGTCGTAAATTACCGGGATGATCGCAGCGACGCACCCTACTTTCAATCGCTGGTAACAATAAAAAATCGAATTAATTACCGATAAAGCTAAGAATAAGACAGTGGCGGTACATCGAAATCGTTAAACGATCGAACATCATAAGATGTGCCGACTAAAGCTCTGACTAGCTTTTGATCTAGAGTTAGCAAAGGCGCGCCAACTTGTTCTGAAAGAGCAACGTAACTGCCATCATAAGCAGAGATTCCATGATTTAAGGCGATATCTGTTGCATCTAAAATCAGTTCATTAGTAGATACTGCACGCAAGGATAAACCTCTAAGATTAGCTAAATCTGTTGAAACATCAGCAGCAGCATAAAGTCCAGCACGGACATACTTCCAGATAATATTTGCACACTCAATATAAAACAGATCCGGTACAAATATTTCAGTCTGTGGGATTTCAAGATGGGTAAATAATTGAACGACTTTGGATGACAGCGGATCGGGGATAAATTGCTTAATCCCCACGCTAGCATCGACTACGCACCTCATAGGATTGGTCATCTATCGCGATCCTCTCTAATTAAAGCGGTACTATCTAATATCATCCCCATATTTGCGGGACGAGACTCGCGACGACGGCTGATTTCTGCCAATAGTTCTCTTACAGACTTTTTACGTTGTCCTGAGAGGGGTTTTATCTTTGTTGACAACTCAGATTCTAAAATGGCGATCGCAAATGCACTAATCGAGCGGTTTTGAGCATCGGCTAACTCTTGGAGCCTCGTATACAAATCCTCTGGTATATTTTCTATTTGCAGGGTAGCCATCTCTTAAACTCCTAGCATAGTTCTCCTAAATATTAGCATATGGAGGCGAGTTTAGGAGGTATCTTGGGATTTACGGTTGGGTGGGGGCGGGTTTATGAGATTGTTCGTTACAGGCGAGTATTGTTAGTGAAGCCGCCCCTACAAATTCCCGCTACCCGATGCCAGATTCCTAATTACTAATTATTAGGCAAAGACTGCCAAAAAGGTCGCGGTTCAGGCTTCCTCACAGTATTCGTCGCCGACTGCACGTTTCCTTTCAATTCTTGATAATACCTGTCATCGAGAAAACTCACGCTAACGCCAGCAGGAATCAGCAATTGGCGCAATCTTTCTTGAGTGTAATCTAGACCGTCAATCATTGCCCCGCGCGGATTTGAAACTAACAACTTGCCGTTAACCGGTACCGAATTGACCATATTCGGCCACCAAGCATAACCGCTGTAGCCAAACATCGCTGGAACTTGGATAATTTGGTCGTCGGCGAGGGCAAACTCTCTTTTCAACTTCTCTAAAATCGGATAGATTTTCTGCTTTTGCAGATTGAGATTGTGTTGAATTAAAGCGGGATTTTTCAAAGCAGCGCTGACTGTAGTTTCCGTGCTCAAGCCGCGATTGATCGTAACATCGCCGTAACCTTTTCCCGCCAATTCTTCCAACAGCCTAACTCCGGCTTCTGGACTGGCGATCGCCATTATATACTTTCCGGGAGTTTGACTGGGAATAAAATTGATAATTTCATCGACTTGGCGAGTCAAAAGCCAAGAAGTATCAATATCCACCGCCGGCCCTTGAATTCTCTGAGCTTGAATAAAATCAAGTACCTCGGGATTAAAACCAGCATTCCCCGAATTCCCGTAATAAACTCGACCCATTGGGTATCCGGGAATCGGCGGTGTCACCTGCAAATTGCCGTAGCCATTTGACCACTGACTTACAGGATTTTCATCGCGACGGTTGCCAATTTTAAATACTCTCAAATCCCGCTCTTGAGTTGATTTAGCAGGCTTGTCGAGCCCTGGATTGCTAGGGCTTTTTATGGCGACATTAACTTGGCGTACTTCCGATTTTTCGGGAACTTGAACGTAGCCGTTTTTCTGAATGTCTTGCATCCAAGCATTATCGCCCTGGATAATTTTTACTTGAGCGCCCGTAGGTTCTACAGCTTGTTTTAGTTCGGAGATAAATTCGCTGTTTCCCGAGCCTCTGTCGCTGACCGCAACTTCTGTTACTGGTGCGGTATTGGCAGGCATTATCCAAGGACTGACGCCCATTTGGATTGTGGCGGCGGCGATTTGTTGACCGTTGTTTTCGGCAGTTGCTTTGAGATTAACTTGGCCGTTCCAGTTGCGATCGGCAAATTGTTTTGCTTCCACTCCTAAAACAATATTCGTGCTGAAAGTTAGGGGTTTATTACCGGATATATCTACAGGTAGCCAGCCGCCGTCAGTTTTCTGAAAAACGCTGATGTGAGGGCTAGCAATGCTGTCAGCGGTGATAAATAATTGAGAGTTTTTGAAGTTTTCAGACAGTGTTAAGTTAACTTGAGAGAGCATTGCTGCGCGGCGGGGGACGCTAACTTTGGTTTGTTGCCAAGTCGGTATTTTTGTGCGATCGCTCTTTTGCTCGTTAAACAGAATTAGCGCGCCGCTGGACAATGACCATTGTTCTTTTCCGGCTTCGTCTAGCTGATTAATTTCGCCGTCTCTGTTGGTATCTCCCGCAAAGAAGAAGTTCGACGGCGACGCGGCCGGCGCAACTGGGGCTGGAGTTGCGGTTGCGGTTGATTCGGGAGTTGCGGTTGCGGTTGACTCGGGAGTTGGTTGGGGAGTTGCTGGTTGATTGAGTTCTAATAGTTGTCTTTGTTGTTCTTTTAGGGCGAGTTCTTGCTTTTCTAATTCTTGCCTTTCTAGTTCTTTTAGTGCTAATTCTTCCCTATCTTTTGCTTGGCGGGCGAGTTCTTGTTTTTCTTGTTCTTGGCGGACTAATTCTTGCCTTGCAAATTCTTGTCTTTCTAGTTCTCTGCGGGCGAGTTCTTTTTTCTCTTGTTCTTGTCTCTCTATTTCTCGGCGAGCAAATTCTATTTTCTCTTGCTCTTTTCTGGCGATTTCTCTTACCTGTTCTTCCTCGGCTCTAATTTTCTGTGTAGAACGTGCTACTTGCCATTCGTAGGTAGCGAGAGTGAGGTTTCCTTGATATTCGATGGTTTTGTCGATCGCCCGTTCAGCCAAAAAAGAACCGTGGGGAATGAGCCGGAGGTTATTGATAGCCAATTGCCAAAAGCGTTGCGACTGTTCCCAAGTAGCGGGATCGGCTTTAGAAGTGCGTCCGATTACGACGGCTTGGGAAGCTATTCTAGCAGCTTCGTCCCAATTATTTTTGGCTTGTTTTTCGATTTGAATCTGATTTTGAACGTTTTGAAGTTGCTGCGCCAGAGTTTGGGATTGGTGGCGGGGGCTTTCTGGTTGCCAATATTCGGGAGAAAACAGACTGCTGTCGGGAGTTTGGGCAAGTTTATCTAATTGTACCTTGAGGCGATCGCGCAATTTGTAGAGTTCCGGGAGGGATTGCGGAGTGTCGCCGTCTGGCTGTCGCGGGGAGAGTGCGAGTTGGTAGTTTAGGGAAGGTTGGGAGAGTGTTGCGGGGATTGCAACCCAAATTATACCGATGACGACACCGAAAGAATTGACGATCGCGATCGCCACATATCGAACCCAGCGCATATAGTTAATCCTCAGACACCCAAATGATTTTACCTAATCTTGGTGCATTTAGTAAGATTTTAGGATAGGTTTGGGCGATTCACGCTCGGGATAGCTACGCTTTACGGCTTTTTTTCAGTTTTGGGGACGTACCACCCGAATCAATTTACCAGTCAAAGTTTCTTCAGCGGAAATAGCATCATCGATACGTGATGCTAGCATTTCCCAATTGCGATCGTTAGTGCAAGTAATAATACCAGAATGATTGGGTTGCAGGCGATGAAGTCGGATGAAATCTTGCCTATTCAATGTTAACACCGATCGCTCGTCACCCGTTGCAAATGCTAATACTCGATCGTCAGGAATTTTCAGTCCAGCATTTCCCGCTTCTTGAACAGTTAAAACATCGTGACCGAGAGTTCGGAGAATTTTTACAACAGCTATTGGGTATTGCTCATCTGAATATAAACGCGCCATATTTTAGGCTTCCTCATTTTCTCGGATTGCCAGTTCAATTTCATCAGGATATGCCTCAGCATAAGCCCAGGTATTTGCCAGATCTGCTGCACCAATAGTGGGATAATTTTCTAGCAAATCGGCTTCACTGTATCCTAGACGACGAGCTTCAATCATTACCCAAACAGGGATGCGAGTCCCAGCGATGCAAGCCCTACCGCCACACACGCCCGGAGTTTTTTCTATTCCTTGCCAAGTATTGCTTAAACTTTGGACTAATAGCTGTATTGCCTGAGTTTTTTCACTAGGAGTTAAGGCAAGGAGTTGTTTTTCTAATTCTTTCAGTGTCATTGTTTACTATTCCATTTTTATCGAAGTAATATGGGTGCGATATTATATTATAGCAAACTCACCCCTGTGTAAAAATATTCTAACTTTTAATAAACATCGCTTTCTTCCATAACTTCATCATTTTCTTTGATTGCTTGTTCAATTTCTTCTGGGTAAGCATCGGCATAAGCCCAGGCATTTACCAAGTCAGCGGCGGTTAGATCGGGAAATGATTCTAAGATGATAGCATCGGAAGCACCTAAACGGCGATCGCACACCAGCGACCAAACGGGTATGCGAGTATTGCCGACACAGGCATCCCCTCCACAGACACCGGGAGTCTTTGACTTGTGATATAATCTCATATATGTAGTCAACTCTTCCAAATAGTTATGAGTTTAACAGCCAAAATACAAGGAACTAAAAAAATATTAGATGCTCAAGATTACAACAAGGAAGAACACAAAACTTTAGTATTAGACAAGTTCACCGATACCCCTTGTATTCATGTTTCAGGGTATGACAGAAAAACCCAGTATGGCTATACGACAAATGTAAGATCGCACTTTCGTTCAACTTATACGGGAGAATTTCCTATAGATATTGAATTTTCTGATGAGTATTTTAAAAAAGGCGAAAAATACTCACCAGGGGAATCAGAAGAACACCGAGAAGGCAAACGATGGATAGCTGACAAGGTAGAAGAATTATCTAAAGGTTTTTTATCCAAAGAAATTCTGGAGTTTGAAAAGTTACTTAAACTGGAAAACGGCAAATATAGAATCTGCGATGTAGCTTTTAATTTCCCTTGTGGAGAACTTTTTGTGTTTGAGTGTCAATTATCTGCAATTACTCCAGAAATGTTAGAGTCACGGTCTGAAGATTACCGCAGTTTAGGTGTTACTTTTGACTGGTTGTTCGGAAAAAGTGCTCATACAAATGATAATATTAGTTGGTATTATAACTATTTTGGCAAATATCCTTACATTTTAAATTTTGAAAGAACCATACAAGACTCGGAGGCTACATGAAAATTTCCTTAAACACTCATTTCTTAAATTTAGGTAATTTAGAAATACAAGCTACTCGTGACAAGACAACATTAAATGTGGTTAAGGAACCACTTTGGATAGAAAAATCTATTGATTGGTGCGTCCCATTTTTAGAACATTCTCTTGTGTATAAATCTAATTTTTTACAATTCAGTGACTTGCTTTTTGACGAGCTTGGTTTTTTAAGGACTCTTTATAAAGAAGAAAAGATGCACGGTGTAATTAAGTGTCTAGAGAGATTACACAAAAATTATTATTGTAATTTTTGTAATGAGGATAAAAAAAAGAATGGCGTGTACGAACCATCAGTAGTTAACTTATGTTTCTCTTGCACTGTTTATCAATTAATACAAAATGAATGGGTTAAAGCATGGGAATTTTATGAGCTAGATAAAAAGCAAACTAAAGCTGTGTTATCACTTTCGTCTGTCGAAGCCTTAGAAAAGTATTGCATGAAGCTGATTTACGGATTAACATCCAATTATCATGAAGTAAAAAGAATTGATTTAAAATTACGTCTAACACATACAGGTAACGTGACTTATTTTGAAGACTTTCAACCTTTAGATAGTCATGTCTTTTATATCGATCTTCAAAAATTAGTTTTAAATTTGTTTCAAGTATGGGGGAGTTTAAGTTATCAACAAATATTGAGAGGACTTAAAATATCTGATAAACCGCAAGCTGTTTGTAGTGAGATTCAAACCTTAGAAAAAACCGGAATAATCAAGAGGACTGCTGGGTTAAAAATTAAGGATGGTCGCTGGGAATTGGGAGAACTTAGTAACATAGACAATCTCCCTATGTACAAGAAAGAACAGGTGCAAATCTTAGACCAAAACAGAATCAGAGCAACTCAGCTTAGAGCTAGGGAGCTTACCGCAAGGTAGATTTACATACACCCATCTCCACTGAATATTTGAGTCAAACCCGATCGCCCAAATCGACAAAAGTGCAAAAGATGCGATATAATATCAAGTAAAACTATAATTGTTTGAGCTTGGCAGTCCGCCACTTCAAATTATGAAGTCAACACAACAGTTTACAGCAATAATTGAACGAGAAGGCGACGGATATGTATCCCTTTGCCCAGAACTTGATATTGCCAGCCAAGGTGACAATATAGAAGAAGCGCGACAAAATCTCATCGAAGCGTTGGAACTATTTTTTGAGACAGCCGATCCTTCGGAAGTCAAGAATCGGTTGATACTCGGCGATTGAAATCGCGACTATACAAACGAAGTCTGCCTACGCCGACTGAAGAATATTTATATCAAAATTAAATCCATATAAAAACCCGGTTTCTTCGATCTTGGCGAGTGGCCAGAAACCGGGTTTTTACGAAAATTATCCGCCGTAGTCCATAAATTAGGAAAAAAACCCGGTTTCTTCTAGCTTGGCGAGTGGCCAGAAACCGGGTTTTTTACGAAAATTATCCGCCGTAGTCCATAAATTAGGAAAAAAACCCGGTTTCTTCTAGCTTGACGATCGCAAAATCCTACAACTGCTTCACCTCAGCAACCAACTTCGCAACCACATCCTTAGCGCTACCAAACAACATCATCGTTTTATCCTTGTAAAACAACTCATTGTCAACACCCGAAAAACCAGCATTCATCCCGCGCTTGATCACGATCGTATGCTTGGCCTTATCCACCTCCAAAATCGGCATCCCGTAAATCGGACTCGCCGTATCGTGGCGCGCCGCCGGATTCACCACATCATTCGCCCCGATTACCAAAGCAACATCGGTTTCGTCAAATTGCGGGTTGATATCGTCCATATCGTACAACTGCGGGTAAGGCACGTTTGCTTCCGCCAACAACACATTCATGTGCCCCGGCATCCGCCCAGCCACGGGGTGAATCGCGTATTTCACGTCAACACCCATTTTTTCCAAACCGTCGGCTAACTCGCGTACCGAATGCTGGGCTTGCGCTACAGCCATTCCGTAACCGGGAATAATTACTACCGATCGCGCGTAGCCTAACATCATCGCACTTTCTTCGAGATTGATGCTGCGAACAGTTTTGTCGATCGCCCCACCAGCAACCCCAGCAGCCGCAGCACTTCCACCGCCGCCTCCAAACGCGCCAAATAACACGTTAGAGATCGATCGATTCATCGCCTTGCACATGATCTGCGTCAAAATGATTCCAGACGCGCCAACAAGTGCACCAGCAATGATTAGCATATTGTTCATCAAAATGAACCCAGCCACACTCGCCGCAATCCCCGAATAAGAGTTAAGCAGCGACACCACCACCGGCATATCACCGCCGCCGATCGGCAGCACAAACATGATACCGAGGATATTGGAAATCACTACCAAACCGAGGAATACCGGCACATCCTCGGGGTTAAATACCATATAACCGCTGCCGGCTAAAAGCGCGATCGCCAACAAGGCATTAAACGGCTGTTGCAGCGGAAACGAAATCGGAGCACCAGGTAGCAATTCTTGCAGTTTTGCAAACGCTACAAGGCTACCAGTAAAGGTAATTCCGCCGATTAAAACGCCCAAAAGAATCGTAATTGTCGCATCGGGCGCCGGCGATTGGGGGATGCTGAGATAGCGCCAGAATTCGCCCACAGCAACGAGTGCAGAAGCCGCGCCCCCGAAACCGTTAAGCAAACCCACCATCTGCGGCATATCCGTCATCGCCACGGTTTTCGCCATAATTGTTCCCAAAATGGAACCGACGATGATGCCGACAGCAATCAATTCGTAGCTGACTACTTGCTTTTCGAGTAAAGTACCGACGATCGCAATTAACATCCCGATCGCAGCTAACACGTTTCCTTGACGCGCAGTCGCCGGTGAACCCAACTGTTTCAAACCGACGATAAATAAAGATGCGGCTACTAGATAGCCTAGCTGAATGCCACTGGGCAGAAAATCGCTCACGCTTTAACCTCTTTTTTCTTGAACATTTGCAGCATTCGATCGGTTACTAGGAAACCGCCGACTACGTTGATTGTGGCCAGGGCGATCGCGATCGTCCCCAAAATCGAAGTAACAGTCACATTTCCCTGGCCCGAAATCAGAATCGCGCCTAAAACCGCAATTCCCGAAATCGCATTAGAACCCGACATCAAAGGTGTATGTAGCGTCGGGGGGACTTTATTAATTACTTCAAATCCCACAAACGATGCTAGGGTAAACACCACTAAACCTGCAATCAATCCTTCTGCCATGACAATTGGTAATTGGTAATTGGAAATAACTCGTTTCCGGTTGCGTCCGCCAGTCCCCGGTTGCGTCCGTCAGCCCGCCAGGGAATTAATTCCCTGGCTAATAGCCAAAGTCCTCTGAAGAGGACTAATAGAAATCTCCCATAATTCTTGTGGAACCAGGATTTTGCCTGTTCAAAACAAGCTTTTATGGAGAAATCTAATGAGTCTTCAGTCCTCATAGCGAGGACTTTAGCTTTGAGGCAGGGGTTTCAACCCTTGCCGGACTTTGCCTCATAACGACAAAATCTAACTGACGGCTGAAGCTTCAGCCGTCAAAGCATCGCGAACTCGCTGGTTGCTAACTTCGCCATCGCGGGCGACGCAAGAACCAGCGATGATATCATCTTCAAAATTCAAATTGAGTTCCTTATCTTTCAGCATCAACTGAAGCAAAGCCGAGACATTCTTCGAGTAAGTTTCGCTGGCGTGTACAGGCATCGACGACGGTAAATTAATCGGGCCGATGACATTAACTCCGTTCCATTCAACATCTTTCCCCGCTTCCGTACACTCGCAATTGCCGCCTTGTTCCGCCGCGAGGTCAACAATTATTGCTCCCGGTTTCATTTGAGAAACCATTTCTCTGGTAACTAAAATCGGGGCTTTTCTACCAGGAACTTGAGCGGTTGTAATTACTGCATCAGAAGCGCCGACGTGCTGGGTGAGCACTTGGCGGGTGTGTTCTTTAGCTGCTTCTGATAATTCTTTAGCATAGCCGCCTGCTGCTACAGTTTCTTCTTTGAGTTCGACATCAATAAATTTAGCGCCCAAACTTTGCACTTGTTCTTTTGTTTCCGGGCGGATGTCAAATGCTTCGACGACTGCGCCCAAACGACGTGCTGTGGCGATCGCCTGTAAGCCCGCAACGCCCACACCCATCACCAATATTTTCGCGGGGCGAATTGTACCCGCCGCTGTTGTCAACATCGGGAAATATTTCGGTAATGCACAGGCTGCAATCAGTACGGCTTTGTAGCCGGCGACGTTGGCCTGGGATGATAGTGCATCCATGCTTTGGGCGCGGCTGGTGCGCGGAATCATTTCCATGCTGAATGCAGTTATTTTGCGATCGGCCAACCGCTGTACTAACGCCGGATTTCCCAAGGGATTCAAAAATCCGATGAAAACTCCTCCTTCGCGAAGTTGGTGAACTTCTGATTCTTTGAGCTCCCCGATTTTGACGACGACATCGGCTTCGCCCCACAGCGTAGCGGTATCGGCGACAACACGAGCTCCGGCTTCTTCGTAAGCAAGATCCGAGAAAAAGGATTTTGCACCCGCACCCGCCTCAACCCAAACTTCGACGCCTTGTTTGACTAATCGGGCTACAACGTCGGGTACTAAGGCTACCCGGCGTTCCTCTGCTTCGACTTCTTTGGCGATCGCTAATTTCATGGACTCTCCTTATACTCTAGACACAGACATAGACAGGGCGGTTGAAACCGCGTCTACACAGACACTCACGTGACGGGAGCAGGTTGAAATTCAAATTTCCCAGTCGGCGTCCGGCGGACATCGTTTGTTTGGCGTGCGATTTCAATCGCTGGCTGTCTTCGTTTGTTTGGCGTGCGACTTCAATCGCTGGCTTCTCACGTTGATACTAAAGCCGATCCCCAAAATTACACTCGCTTCTTTAACTTGTCTTATAGATTCAAATTCACTAAACTGTTAACCTTGCAGCCCAGGGTGATATGATACAATGCTGCCTAATTCCGTAGTTTCAATGTCTGTTGTCAGTATTATTACGCAAAAAAAATTGAGCGAGCGCGGGCGTTCCGGCTGATATAATTATTGCGAAATTCGGTATATTGTAGGCTCGATCGCAAATTTCGGGCGATCGATATTTAAGGTTCACCAGCAGTTTGATTAGAGGAGTCAGGAACTCAGGGCTTAAGCCACTGAGCTTGTAAGAAATTACAAGCTGTTCTGACCAGACCCCTATACGGAGGAGACGTTATTTAGGTCACGACATCGGCGAATGCGACGCTAGTTTGCCGCTCTGTCATCTGCAATTAAACAGTTTTAAAGTCACTGAAACAGTGTTGCAGGTCTAACAAGCCTTTATAACCAGGTCGAAGCGAACATTACCCCGAAAGGGAGATCGAGGCAACCATACCTCACTCCTTGGGGCAACCATACGCCTCCAACCCTCGCCAGAGGGGATTCAAGGCGGTTGAAACCGCCCGCGTCGTTTCCCTCTCAGGGCTAAAGCCACTGAGTTTCCCACTTACCGAGTGTTTTTGTGATTATGAAACGATTATTTTCAGCACTAGCAGTTACAGGTTGCTTGCTGACAGGCTTACCGGCCATCAGTTTAGCCCAGTCGATGCCCGGATTCACGATTTTCGGCGGCCCAGAACGCGCCAACCAGTTAAACTATCGCTTGGATTACGGCAAAGCCGGAATGGTTGGCGACAGATACCGGCTGCGAATTCCTTCCAAAAAAGTAAGTTTGGCGATCGCCCAACTCAACATTACTTATCCAGACTATTACAAAGGCGAATTCGACCAAAAAGACATTAAAGTGCGCGTCAAAGACAAAACAATAGCATTGCAAGAAGTAATCTGGGACAAAGAAAATCGATTCATAGAAATTTATCCCGCAGAGCCAATTCCTGCCGGAAACAACGTTGAAGTTGTCCTCTCCAACGTCAGAAACCCAAGTCCGGGCGGAATGTACCATTTCAACGTCCGCATTCGCACTCCTGGGGACGTTCCATTGATGCGTTATTTAGGGACTTGGCTGTTGAGCATTGATTGAGGTTCCCGGAAGCAAATTTTAGCTAAACAGGCGATCGCGACAGAAAAACTCAACTGTGGCGATCGTTTTGCTGTAGGGAAGAAATTAACAAGATAATTCGCGATCGCACCGATGGCCAGAAACCGGGTTTTTTCTCAAAAATACTAGATTGCAGCCCGCAGATACGCAAAAAACCCGGTTTCTTTGCAAGGAGTGCATAAACCCTGAATACTCAAATCCTAATTTTCCGAAATCCTAAAATAGAACCAGAGGCCCATACCGCAATTCTATTTGATTCCTAAAATAAGTCTAGGGGAAGCCCACGGATGTTTGCCCCTCGCTAATTAGGCGTAGGCTTAGGGGTGCTATCCCGACAAAATGTTTACGAATCACATAGGATTGCTCAAGCCGTACTGATACATGAATCTACAAGCAAAAATCAAAAAAATCAAACTTCCGCCAGCCCTGCGATCGCAAAATTACCGCCTGTTTTTTGCAGGACAAGGCATCTCGCTGATTGGCAGTTGGATGACGCAAGTCGCTACAGTGTGGCTTGTCTACAACTTGAGCGATTCACCTTGGATGCTCGGCGTAGTAGGATTTACCAGTCAAATCCCCACATTAATTTTACTGCCTTTTGCAGGAGTTTTAATCGATCGCACGAATCGGCACCGAGTGATAATTACCACTCAAATCTTAGCGATGATTCAATCCTTAGCCCTAGCATTTTTAGCGCTAACAGGAGTCATCAACATTTGGCAAATCCTGATACTGAGTTTCTGTCAAGGAGCAATCAACGCCTTTGACGCGCCCGCACGGCAAGCATTTGTGTCCGAGCTCGTAGAAAAAAAAGAAGACTTAGCAAATGCGATCGCCCTCAACGCTTCCATGTTCAACGGAGCGCGACTCATCGGCCCAGCAATTGCCGGATTAGTGATAGGTACAGTCGGCCCGAGTTATTGTTTTCTGCTGGACGGAATCAGCTACATCGCCGTCATTGCAGGCTTATTAGCAATGAAGATCAAACCCCGTAAAATAGCAGCAAGCAATACCAAACCCTTACAAAGATTAAAAGAAGGATTCGATTACGCCTTCGGATTTCCCCCGATTCGAGCCATCTTACTGCTATTAGCATTAGTCAGCTTCGCCGGAATGTCCCACACAGTATTAGTCCCAATTTTTGCCACCAAAATTCTCAACGGCGGCCCGCAAACCCTCGGATTTTTGATGGCAGCTTCCGGAGTCGGAGCATTTGCAGGCGCGATTTATTTAATCGGACGAAAAAGTATCGTAGGCATCGGCAAACTGATTGCAATTTCGCCAGCAATCATGGGATTTGGATTGATTGGTTTTGGCTTGTCCCGCATTTTGTGGCTGTCATTAATCATGATGTTGTTTGTAGGATTTGGTTTCATCATCCAATTTGCCGGAGGAAACACATTTTTGCAAACAATAGTAGAAGACGACAAACGTGGCAGAGTAATGAGCATCTACACGATGGCATTTTTTGGAGTGACACCGTTTGGTAATTTAGTAGCAGGTGGAATGGCAAATTATATCGGCTCTCCCAATACAGTCATACTTGGTGGTATAATTTGTATTTTAGGTTCAATAATTTTTACCAGACAGTTGCCAGCTTTAAAAAACTTAGTTCGACCAATTTATCAAAAAATGGGTTTGATTTCCTAAAAAAATGGTAAACTTTTCTCCTTCTTTCTTCCCCTCTCTGTCTCTGCGCCCTCTGCGCCCTCTGCGGTTAAAACATCCAAATTAATTACACAAGATGTAAAACCAAAGGCAAATACCACTGCAATTTCACAGCAAATGATTGTTTTTACTGTACCGGGTGCAGGTGGTGGAGGATGTCATTGAGAAAGTACGTAGTTGCGCTTCAGCGCTCTTTCATCAATCAAAGAGCGCTGAAGCGCAACTACGTACCTCCGTTTTTTAGTTTATTCACCATTCTTGTTGGGCTTCTGCTTCTGCTTGGATTAAGTTTTGCCGCAGTTGCACCCAATCTATTTGATTAGATGGCAAGTCTTCGATGATTTTTCCGCGCTGTAAATGCAGAATTCTGGTGCTAAATTGCTCGGCTATTTCTAATTGGTGGTTGACCATTAAAATTGTGGTTTGATTGTTAGTTAGCTGTGTCAATACTTGCAAAAGGTTGGCGGCTTTTCCGGCGTCTAGGGCGGATGTTGGTTCGTCTAAAAGCAAGATTTTTGGTTGTAGAATGATGCCGCGGGCGATCGCCACTAACTGCTTTTGGCCCGTGGAAAGCTGCAATTCCGTGCGATCGAGCCATTCCTGGGGTATGTGTAATTGTGCGATCGCCCCGCTAATTCTCTGTGCAATGTTTGATGAAGCCACACCCCGCAGCTTCAAAGGATAAGCCAACGCTTCCCGCACCGACATCCCCAGCAGCTTCGATTCTTGCAGAATCAGGGTGATTTGTCTGCGAAGTTCGATCGCAGGTATTTGCCGGTATTCCGTATTTTCAAGATAAATCGAGCCAGTCGTGGGGCTGCTGAGTCGGTTTAACAACCGCAACAGTGTAGTTTTCCCAGCCCCCGAAGGGCCCACAATTGCGACGCGAGATCCCTTGTGTACCTGAAACGAGATATTATCCAATAAGTAGCTGGAGGCGATCGGTGTTTTCACGCTTACACCATCAACTCGCAATTGAGCAGTTATTTCTGTATTATTTTCCGAATAATTAGGCATTTAATTAATTAAAATTAGCAGATTTCCGTATTTGTAAGGTGCGCAGTGCGCACCTTACCCATGCCAAACCCAAAATTTACGGGCTTGACTTCTCTGAAATAAACCAGTATTTGTAGGGTGCGCACTGCGCACCTTA
>NZ_JAEQCI010000099.1:0-37683 GCF_020738565.1 Microcoleus sp. PH2017_12_PCY_D_A
GTAAGGCTAACACTGCATAATTTCAGCCCAAAAGCGTTTGGCTTCCAAGTTTTCACAACTGATAAAAAAATCCGACCCACATCTGCGGAATGTGGGATATAAATCAATCATAGTTGTGAAAAACACATCCGGGGCTTTCTCTTGCTTCATAAAACGCATGATGTCATTCTTCATCGGCGCATAGTTACGACCGCCACCTCGATGTACCTTACCCTTCTTTTTTGCATGAGCAATCAATATGGGATTGTGCATAAACACTCCATATTGAGCTAACTGCGGTTTGATCGAAGTGTCAGCGAATGTCTGCTCGGTTTGTCCTTCGGCAAATAGGTAAACACGCGCCATTAATGCGGCCCTCCACCAAAGATATTTTTCTCCCAAATTTCTCCCAGACTATACTCGTCAAGCCAAGCATCTAATTCTGTAGGATTTAGCCTCTTAAATTGCGACTCCTTACCATCTAGGTTCACCGCAATTACATCTTCAGGATCGAAATTATCCAAGAAAGAACTAGATTGAGTGCTAATGAGAATTTGCGTATGGAGTGCAGCCTTGCTAAATAAATCAGCTACAACATTTAGGGCATAGGGATGAAGCCCCAACTCCGGCTCATCAACAACAATGAGTTCTGGCAGTTCATTTTCAGGCTGTAAAAGCAACGTGGCAAGGCAGATGGCACGTAAAGTACCATCGGAAAATTGATGCTATCCAAATACGCGATCGGACTCTTTTGCTCGCCAGTTAAGAATGACTCGATTAGATGCGTCTGGCTCAAGAACAAAGTCATCGAAAAACGGTGCAATCAAACGGATTGTTCCGATAATGCGCTGATAAGTTATACCCTCATTCTCTTTGCGAAACCTCAGAAGTAATGCAGCTAAATTGCCAGCGTCAGACATTAGCCATCGATCGTCGCCAACATAACAAGATTGACGCACGTCTGCTGTAGATGATGTGTCGTGAAAGTGATACACGCGGCAGCGGTTAAGCAAGAAACTCAGCGTTTTAGCCGTTTGCTTTCCTTCGTTTGCTGATTTGCTAATTTGAGTTTCCTGATGTCCTGCACCCAGTTCGTCAGTTCTTGGGTATGGCCAACCCGTTTGTAGAAAGCTCAAGGTTTCTTCGGCAAATATCAGCGTATCACCAGCCGCATGAAACAGCCGGATATGGTAGGTATCTACCCCGTTGTCAACTTCAAATTCCAGCTTTGCTTCTATCTGGGGCGTTATCTTAGGCCCAAAGTGCAAGAGAGATTGAGCGCGCCCCGACGTGCCAATGTACTGTTGCAAGCGTCCAGCCATCATCTCATTAAGCATCTTGAAAAACGAGATAAGATTGCTCTTCCCTGCGCCATTTGCTCCAATCAGAATATTTAGGGGATGCAACTCAATATCTATTGCCTTAATAGATTTAAACCCATTGAGGGTTAATCTTTTTAGCTTATTCAAAAGTCAGTCTCCTAAGTCTGCGATGTTGTGTTTGCTTTTTAGCCTTACTGTCTAACTATTAATTATACTACTGTTGCGATCTAACACTCCATCGCACTCCCTGACCGCATACCCACTTTGTTTCTCAAACCCAATTCCAGATTACTTGAGAACCAAAGTTTCCCGGATTTGTCTATCAACAAAAACAGAAAACCCCCAAACCCTATTTCTAAAAAGGTTTGGGGGTTTTCTGCCTAAATTCAGTTCAAATTAGAACTTGCTCGGCTCGATCGCCGGAGCACGCAGAGACACCGTTTTATCAGCAGCAGCCTTAGCCACCAGCGACGGCACAGAATCCCGCAACTTTGCAGTCAACTGTGCAGTAGTCGCATCGTAAACCTGAGTCAGAATTTTCGGATACAAGCCAATGCCAATAATCGGCACTAACAAAGCCGCAATAATAAACACTTCTCGCGGTTCAGCATCCACTAACTCTTCGTGTTCCGCCAACTCTTTATTTTCCGGGCCGTAGAAGATTTCCCGCAGCATCGACAGCAGATAAATCGGAGTCAAAATTACGCCGACAGCAGCCAGAAATACCACGCAAACCTTAAACACCGGATTGTAAGCATCGCTGGTTGCAAAGCCTACAAATACCATCAATTCTGCGACAAAACCGCTCATTCCCGGCAAGGCCAAAGAAGCCATAGAGCAAGCAGTCCACATGGCGAAAACCTTCCGCATTTTCTTGCCGACTCCGCCCATTTCGTCGAGCATGAGCGTGTGCGTGCGATCGTAAGTGCAGCCTACCATGAAGAACAAACTGGCCCCGATCAAACCGTGGGAAACCATTTGCAGCATGGCGCCGCTAGTTCCCAAATCGGTAAAGGAAGCTATCCCAATCAGCACAAACCCCATGTGGGAAATTGAAGAATAGGCAATTTTGCGTTTCAAATTGCGCTGAGCAAAGGAGGTTAAGGCGGCGTAAACAATGTTAACTACACCCAAAATTACTAAGATGGGTGCGAAAATAGCGTGAGCGTCGGGGAGCATTCCCGCATTCATCCGCAGCAAGGCGTAGCCGCCCATTTTTAGCAGAATTCCTGCTAGCAACATATGGGCGGGTGCGGTTGCTTCGCCGTGGGCGTCAGGGAGCCAAGTGTGGAGGGGAAAAATTGGCAGTTTGACGCCGTAGGCTATTAAGAATCCTGTGTACAGGAGCAATTCTACATTGGGCGCGAATTCTTTGGCTGCGATCGCCCGCATATCGAAAGTCACCGTATCGCCGTAAAACGCCATCGTCAGCGCCCCAACCAAAATAAACAGCGAACCGCCTGCGGTGTACAGGATAAACTTAGTTGCTGCGTAGAGGCGCTTCTTGCCGCCCCAGATTGACAAAATCAGGTAAATCGGGACTAATTCCAGTTCCCAAACCAGGAAAAACAGCAACATATCCTGTACGGCAAAAACTGCGATTTGGCCGCCGTACATTGTCAGCATCAAAAAGTAAAATAGCTTTGGTTTAAATGTGACAGGCCAAGCTGCTAAAGTAGCCAGGGTAGTAATAAAACCTGTCAGCAAAATCAACGGCATTGACAAACCGTCAGCACCAACTGACCAATTTAAATCGAGTTGCTGCACCCAAGTATAACTTTCTACCAGTTGCAAGTCTGGATTGCTGAAGTCGTACTGAGTGCAAAAAGCGTAAACAAGCAGGGCAAAATCGAGCAAACCCACAATTAGTGCATACCACCGCACCGTCTTGCCATCCTTATCGGGAATCAAAGGAATTAGCAGGGACGCAGCAATGGGAAACAGAATTGTTGTTGTTAACCACGGAAAATTAGCTGTATCCATTGCGTTTTAAAATTATCCATCAACTATTAGGTTTAAACATATTTTGACGATTTTGGTCTAAATTTTATACTTTCTTTATACGAAACAATTCTTTTTGTAATGTTTGCGACGATTTGTGCGATCGCACGATTTGAGTTTAATGCAAAATTTATTTCTATTTGCTAATTGTCAATTCTGAGTTATTGAGCTAATACTATTGCTTAAAATATTACTCGTTACCAGGCTGAAGCCTGGTAACGCAGATCCGGAGGCTCTGCCTCCTTTTCAAGAGCGAGGCAGAGCCTCTAAATATCGGTTCCTTTCGCAGAGCCGGGGAACCAGGAAGGCGTGTAAACAATCGCCTGAAAACCTTTGTATCTCTCGTCGATCGCTGAGGCCAGATCCCCCCTATCCCCCCTTAACAAGGGGGGGACAAGAGCCTGCTCAAAGTCCCCCTTCTTAAGGGGGATTTAGGGGGATCAGACCTCGGCAGTAAACGAGAAAGACAAAAGGTTTCAGGCGATTGTTGACACCCATAGGCATTGCCGTTTTCCGATCGATTTAACCGACTCCAGAAACGATCGCAAAACCCAGAACTGCGACAAACACAATCAGGGCGTAAAATTGAGCGCGACCGTTTTCAATGTATTTCAAGGCTTCGCCTGTTACCAGGGTGAGAAACCCTGTCAGGTTGACGACACCATCGACAACGCGCAAATCAACTTCCATGACTTGCCGCGCTAAACGGCGGCTGCCCTTAACGAAGAGAACTTCGTTGATATCGTCGAGATACCACTTGTTGAGGGAGAATTCGTAGAGCGGTTTGATTTTTTGGGCGATCGCGCCTGCATCGATTTTCCGGCTCAAATACATCAGAGAAGCCAAAGTAATGCCCAACAAGGCAATACCTACAGAACTTCCGCCCATGATTAGAAATTCCGTCAAATCGAACTCGGCGGCGTGTTCCAAAACTTCTTCCAGAGACTCCCCAGGCGCGCGCACAAACTGCTCGAAATAATTGGCAAACGGCGTACCGAGAAAACCGATAAACACAGAAGGTACTGCCAGCAACACTAACGGCAGAGCCATTGTCAGAGGAGATTCGTGAGGGAAATGGTCGTGTGCGTCGTGACTTTCGCCAGTGGATGCCAATTCCTTAACGTTCATCGCCCCAGGGCCGAAAACCAAACCCGGTTGGAGAAGTTGTTGCTTGATGGCGTTGTTATTGCCCCGGAATTCGCCCTCAAAGGTGCTGAAATACATCCGGAACATATAAAACGCTGTCATCCCCGCAGTTACCCAGCTCACAGCCCACAGTGCGGGATTTGCTTGGAAAGCTTGGGCGAGGATTTCGTCTTTTGACCAAAAACCTGCAAAGGGCGGAATGCCGCAGATTGCTAAATTGCCGATTAAAAAGCAAGTAGCGGTAATCGGCATATATTTCCGCAAGCCGCCCATGACTCTCATGTCTTGAGCGAGGGCGGGGTTGTGCCCGACGACATCTTCCATGCCGTGAATGACTGAACCCGAACACAGGAACAGCATTGCTTTGAAGTAAGCGTGGGTCATTAGGTGGAAGAGTCCGGCACTGTAGGCGCCGATTCCCATTGCCATTACCATGTAGCCCAATTGGGAGATGGTGGAGTAGGCGAGGCCTTTTTTGATGTCATTTTGGGTAATTGCGATCGACGCACCCAGAAATGCTGTAAAACAGCCGGTGCAGGCGATCAAATTCATGACTGCCGGCAGCCCTTCAAACACTGGGTACATCCGAGCGATCAGGAAGACGCCGGCGGCTACCATCGTGGCGGCGTGGATCAGAGCTGAAATTGGTGTGGGGCCTTCCATGGCGTCTGGGAGCCAGACGTGGAGGGGGAATTGAGCGGATTTGGCTGCTGGGCCCAAGAAGATCAGGACTCCGAAGATTGTCGCTAGAGTTGCGCTCAAAGCACCGGATTCGACTAGGGAGTGCAGGCGTTCGCCCATTACTTCAAATTCAAAGCTACCGGTGGCCCAGTAAATGCCGAGGATGCCCAGCAGGAGGCCGAAGTCGCCGACGCGGTTGGTGACGAAGGCTTTTTGGCAGGCGTCTGCTGCTGGTTTGCGATCGTACCAAAATCCGACTAGCAGGTACGAACACATACCTACCAGTTCCCAGAAAATGTAAATCTGAACGATGTTCGGGCTGATTACTAGACCTAGCATTGAGGCGCTGAAGATGCTCAGGTAGGCGTAAAATCGCACGTACCCGTCATCGTGTGCCATGTAGCCGTCGGTGTAAATCATCACCAAAAAGGCGACCGTGGTGACGATCGCCAGCATTACCGACGTGAGGGGGTCGATGATATAGCCCATGTTCAGCGAGAAGTCCCCAGCAGAGGCCCACTGAATGGTTCGGGTGTAGGGTGCGTGGCCCTGTAGTTGACTCCACAGCAATGCGAAAGACATTACCGCTGACCCTCCGAGGGTCGAAAGGATTAAAATCGCATTCGCTTGTCGGAGTTTGTTGGTTGCCTGGTTAAAGGTGATTAAGCCTAAACCTACTAGCATTGCGCCTGCCAGCGGCAGGACTGGAATCAGCCAAGCGTATTGATAAAGCAGTTCCATGACTGATAGGTAGTTTAAAGTTTCTACTAGATATTGCCAAAACTGTTAACAATTGTGACACACGCCTGCGCGACTGGGCAGAAATACTTGTTCTAATTCTCAAGATCGGACGGCGGTTGAAACCGCTTTTGACCTTGAACTCGAATGTAGCGAAGCGCCCGTCATAAGCGCTTGGAGTGGCATTCGCCTACGAGTTCAAGGTCAAACTACAAAAACGAAGTCTGCTTTCGGGCCCACTGAATAAAATTACGTAAAACGTAATTTTAACTGCCCCCTCGGAAACCCGCTCCCGTTGGGTGAAAGTTTGTATAGACGCGGTTTCAACCGCTCAATCTTATTTAAATCTATGGCAAAAGATAGATTGACAAATCTCCAAATTTTGGATACAGCATAGGAATAAATAAACCGGGTTTTTCCACCAATACCCTCGCGCTCGATGCGGTATTTTCGTAAAAAAACCCGGTTTCTGCCTTTATTTAGGTGTCGGGTTGCCGATCGAATGGCCAATTCCCGAATTCCTTGTTTCCTCAGGGCGAAATGCCTTGGAATTGTTACCTGTTCAATGCTTCCTGAGGTTGCAGGCGTTGAGTTTGGGGAGAATTCGGAGCGGCGAGCATCCAGGAATCCAGAGTCCGCCGCAGTTCCTCGCGGCCTTGATACTGTTCAAATCTAAATAGAACTCGATCGCCCTCAAATAAAATCAGTGTGGGCAGACTTGTCAGCCGGTAAGTGTTGGCCAACTTCAAACTTTGATCGGCATTCACCCCTAGGAGCTTGACTTTTCCTGCCCACTGTGCCTCAAAAGTCGCAAGCGTGGGGTCGATAGCACGGCACAAACCGCACCAAGGCGCCCAAAAGTGAACTAAAACGGGGGTAGAGGCTTGAAACACCTCTTGTGCAAAAGTGCGTTCGCTAACCGACAACACCATGATCCCTCAAAATTTAATAATTTTTTTTCTATCCTAGGGATCATGCTACCAGTATATGTTCGCAGTGACACGCATCAGAAAAGGATGAATTTTCCACAGCAGGCCTGTAAAAATGACTACGCCTAGGTAGGAAGGGCGCAAAAACTCAAGCAAATCAAGGGTTTGACGCTTTTGCAGGATTGCCAAAAATGGAATAATTGAAGTTTGAGATTTGATGGTTTCAAAGGATTCGCCAAAACGAGCCCGCAGCCGGCTGTCGCCGTGCCAGACTCCGAATAGGTGGTGAAGTACCAAACCGATGGAAGTGACGAGGGTAAAGCTAGTGCCAATCCACAGGGTGTGGGCCACGCACCAAATCACCTGTCCCACCATTTGCGGGTGACGGGTGATGCGGATGATGCCGGCTTGGTAGAGGTGAACTTCCGGCTTTTGGATGGCGGCAATTTCTAGGAGGTTGAAGGTTGCTGGGTACAGAAACAGAAAGGAAATTGCTGACAGTATCCAAACTGCGGGTTTAACTCCGGGCACGCCCTGTACTTGCCAAAGCTGCACGCCGTCGTAGCGGTGGTTGAAAAAGTAGACAACCAAAATCACGGCTAGCGGCAAACTGACAAGGGCAAATAAAACGCGGTAAAGTCTCGCCCCGATCAGCTTTTCACCTTTGGGGCGGAGGGCTGCTAAACCGCTGTGGGCGATCGCAAAACCAAATAAAAGTCCGAGAATAACTAAGTGGGAGTCAAGCGCTAAGTCGATCGTCATTGCAAATATTAAGAAAAGTTATTGATTGTCTGCCAAATTGTGTCACAAAGTATCTATAGGAGCATTCAGCGGTTATCAGTCATCAGTCATCAGTCATTAGTCATCAGTCATCAGTCATTAGCGCTCGGCCAAATCGCAGCTACAGACAAATGAAAACTGCTTTCTTGACAACTGCCCACTGCCCACTGCCCACTGCTTTCTTGACAATTGCCCGCTACCCACTGCCAACGGATAACGGACAACTGACAACTGACAACTGACAATTTAGATATATGTCTGACCTTCCTTTCACTTTAGACCAGTTACGCATTCTCAAGGCGATCGCCTCTGAAGGAAGCTTCAAACGCGCCGCCGACAGCCTCTACGTATCCCAGCCAGCAGTTAGCTTGCAAGTGCAGAACCTAGAGAGACAGTTGGACGTGCCGCTGTTCGATCGGGGGGGGCGGCGGGCTCAACTCACCGAAGCCGGACACCTGCTGCTGAGTTACGGCGAGAAAATTTTATCGCTTTGTCAAGAAACTTGTCGAGCTCTCGAAGACTTGCAAAATCTCCAAGGCGGTACTTTGATCGTCGGCGCTTCTCAAACCACGGGGACATACTTGCTACCCCGAATGATTGGGATGTTTCGGCAAAAGTACCCGGATGTAGCGGTACAGCTTCACGTACATTCCACCCGCCGCACGGCGTGGAGTGTGGCCAACGGGCAAATCGATTTAGCAATTGTTGGCGGAGAAATTCCTACCGAACTTGTAGAAGCTTTAGAAATTGTTCCTTACGCTGAGGACGAACTGGCTCTGATTCTCCCTCCGTCTCACCCGATGGTACAACAAGAAAGCATCGAAAAAGAAGACCTTTACAAATTGCAGTTTATTTCCTTGGATTCGCAGTCTACTATCCGCAAAGTCATAGATCAGGTGCTGACTCGCTGCGGCATTGACACGCGCCGCCTGAAAATCGAGATGGAACTAAATTCGATCGAAGCCATTAAAAATGCCGTTCAGGCGGGGCTGGGCGCTGCTTTTGTGTCGGTTTCGGCGATCGAAAAAGAGTTGATGATGGGTGTCTTGCACAAATCTCAAATGGACGAAGTTTTAGTAACTAGGATTTTATCGCTGATTTACAACCCCAACCGCTACCGTTCTAAAGCAGCAGAGGCTTTCAGCAATGAAATTTTGCCTTCCTTCGCTACTTATTCGAGTACCCATGATAAGAAAGAACCTTCGGTCATGGATTTGGGACTGATAGAAATAGCAACTCCCAACTCAGGGGTAAGTTGATTTATTAAGTTGCTCGCATTCAGCAGTTCGCGCGTAGTTTAGAAGTTAAAATCTGGTTTCAAAACCCCTGGAAAAATCAATAAATTGGGAATTGAAAATGGGGAATCTGGAATCGGCAATTGGCTTTTTTGATACCAAAACCTAATACCAAAACTAGATAAAGAGGGTAAAATAAACTGGGATTGGTATTAAAAACTTTAACCGCCTAGAATTAGGAATTAAATTAATTACAATTCCCAATTACAATTCCCAATGCCCGATGCCCTGTTTGGCCAATGCCCAATGCCCATGCCCAATGCCCAATGCCCAATGACCAATTAGCAAACAAAAATGGAAGTTTACTGCACCCGTCCGGGCTGCCCGCGCCCTCAAAACAATTTTCCCGACCTCGATGACAGTTCGATGCTGAAAACGGTGCAGCAAAAGTTTTGCACGACTTGCGGAATGCCTCTGATTTTGAGCGGCCGCTATTTGCCCGTGAGGTTGTTGGGTCAAGGCGGTTTTGGGGCGGCGTTTTTGGCCCGAGACCGCTATACTCCGGCGATGCGGCAGTGCGTTGCTAAACTTTTGCAGCCTTCGGCAAATATGACTCCGGCACAGCTAAAAATTGCTCAAACTCTGTTTGAACGGGAAGCAGCGGTGCTGGAAGAACTGGGAAACGAACATTCGCAAATTCCGAGTTTGCTGGCGTTTTTTGAGCTGACTGTTCCGAGTTTGCAGCCGGGGAAAAATGACCCGTTTTTCTATCTGGTTCAAGAATTTATTGACGGTAAAAATTTGGAGGAGGAACTTGCTGTTAAAGGCAAGTTTTCGGAAGCGGAAACAATGGAGGTGCTGCGGGAAATTTTGAAGGTTCTCGATTTTGTCCACTCTCGCGGTTCGATTCACCGGGATATTAAACCTGCTAATATTATGCGGGCTAAAAGTGGTCGGCTTTATTTATTAGATTTTGGGGCTGTTAAACAGGTGACGCAAACTGCGGGTACTTCTAAGGCTTCGACTGGTATTTATTCTTTGGGTTACGCTCCGCCCGAACAGATGAACGGGCAAGAAGTTTATCCAGCAACGGATTTTTATGCTTTGGCTGTGACTTGCATTACTTTGCTTAGCGGTTTGCCGCCGACGGAATTGTTTGATAGTTATGAAAATGAGTGGAATTGGCGATCGCACGTACAGGTAAGCCCGCGTTTGGCTCAAGTTCTCGATCGAATGTTGTTACCCGCTCCCAGCCAGCGCTATCAATCGGCGATCGAGGTGGAAGCGGCTCTTAAATACAATTCTCAACAGCCTACGATGGTCGTGCAGCCGCGTTCTTTACCCACTCCGACTCCCCTACCGACTCAGCCGCCGCCACCGACTCAGCAACCTCCTGTGCCTGTTCCCGCGACTCCTCCGGGAAACCTGCAATCTGGGCCGCGAAGGGCTTTTTCGATTTGGGATATTTTGGGTGGGGCTGCGTTTACGGGTTTTGAGGGGGGGTTGCTGGCGATCGCCCTGACGAGTTTGCTGCCATCTCCTGGCCTTAGCATCGGATTGTTGGGTGCGATCGTGGGGGGTTTGATTTACGGCCAGTACCGCAGGGCGATCGAGCAAACTGAGATGCTGATTATCAGCGCAGGTACTTTGGCCGTGCTGTGGTTTTTCCCGGCTTTGCGCGCTGCAGTGACGATTTATCCGAATTCTCCTTTCACAGGCGTGTTGTTTGTGGGATGGTTGGCTGCTTTGGGGGCGATCGCAGCCACAGCTATTTTTCGCTTAATTTATAAGTTACTTTCTACTTTCTAGTAGGGACAATGCTTTCAGCCTTCCCTAACCTGATTTCTATCACAACTCTAGCAAAGTAGCCATTTTAGGCACTTCTCGCCTTAGTGTAAATTTTTGTAACAATTTTAATTTTGTAGCTTTAGATACAGAAATATCTGATATAGTCATAAATAGGAACAGAAAAGCAGCCCAACCTTAAGCAAGGAAAACGGAGGAACCGGATATGTCTACCGAAAATCAAGCCCGCTCTCTGATGATGCGCCACCACCACATGGTGAAGAACCGGCAGCAATCCATGCTCAACCGCACCGCCACCGAAGTCGGAATGGAAGATACTCACTACTGGGGCCACATTCAAGGCAAGCCGCAGCCCAGCCTTCAAGCCAGTTACGATCGCAGCAACGCCACCATGAGCTAAGGCAAAGCTCAATTTCCCCAATTGCCCGCAAGCCTATTACCTACATTTGGAGAAAACCAGTGATGTCTACCCAACAACAAGCGCGCAGTCTGATGATGCGCCACCAACACCTCATCAAAAACCGTCAGGAATCTATGCTCAGCCGCGCGGCTGCTGAAGTTGGTTTAGATACTGGTTCTGCGGTGAGTGTCGATCGCAAATAACTCGTTTTTTCAACAGCGAGACAGTTGAATCGAGTCTGTTGTTTGCCAGCTAAACATTAATAATAACAGTTACAAAACCGTCGCGACTTGTTCTTGAGTTAGATATCTACAGAATAAGTCGCGATTAGTTTTAGGGAATTGATTTAACACAAACAATGAAATATAATATTGCTCAACTATATTTTCCTATCGTTTCCGGTTGCATCGGAATGATTTAACCACAGAGGCCACAGAGAACACAGAGAACACAGAGAGAATAGAGAGATTAAGGGAGCATCTCAGTTTTGTATTTATACCATTTTGCGAAAATCGTGCAACACTCTTCCACCCCCCCTAGCCCCCCCTTGTAAAGGGGGGGGACAAGAATACTGTTGCATTCTTTTTTAAAATTGGTATTACAGTGCTGTCGGGAGTTCAAAAAGGTTCGTAGTACGGACTTCAGTCCGCTCTTTAAAAAATGCTGATTGCAAAACTGAGATGCTCCCGAGATTAATAATTCCAATGCTACAGAATTTGAGATCGCGCATCGGGCAAAGAACGATTAAACGACAAAAAAATAACTCATTGATTCGTCATTTGTTGGCAATCTAAAATCTAAAATCTAAAATCTAAAATCTAAAATGATATAATCCCCTCTCAATAGAATAGAACGCTCTAGGGAGGTCATCATGTCGGACTGGAAAGAAATTGGCGGCGGAGTTACAGCACCGAGAGGATATCGAGCATCGGGAATTACAGCGGGTTTGAAGCCTTCAGGCTTGCCGGATTTAAGTTTAATCTTGTCCGAGGTGGATGCGATCGCCGCAGGAGTCTTCACCACATCCACAGTCCGGGCTGCTTGCGTGGACTACTGCCGCGAGCGTTTGCAAGCTAAACCCAGCGCCAAAGCAATTTTGTGCAATGCCGGCCAAGCTAATGCGGCCACGGGCGAAGCAGGTTTAGCAGATGCCCTCGAAAGCGCGAAATTGTTGGGAGAAGCGCTGAATATTCCTTCTGAATCGATTCTTTTGGCATCCACTGGCGTGATCGGACAGCGGATTAAAATGGAGCCGCTGAGGGCGGGTATTCCGCGATTGGTTGCTGAGGCATCGGAAACTGGTTCTGATGCGGCTGCTAAGGCTATTTGTACGACTGATTTAGTGCCGAAAACGATCGCCCTGGAAACCATGTTTGGCGATCGCCCCGTGCGGATCGGCGGCATTTGCAAAGGTTCGGGAATGATTCACCCGAATATGGCAACAATGCTCGCATTTGTAACGTGTGATGCAGCAGTGTCGTCGCATTTGTGGCAGGAAATGGTCAGTCGGGCAGCTAACAGAAGTTTCAATCAAATTACTGTTGACGGCGACACCAGTACCAACGATTCGCTAATTGCTTTGACTAACGGCCAATCCCGCACGCCTGCGATTACGGAAATGGGGGCGGATGCTGAAAAATTAGAGGCGATGCTAACAGAAGTTTGCGTGCATTTGGCAAAGGCGATCGCCCGTGACGGCGAAGGTGCAACTTGTTTGGTGGAAGTACAAGTTAGTGGCGCCGCCGACGAAGTTTCTGCGAGTAAAATTGCCAAAACAATTGTCGGTTCTTCTTTGGTGAAAGCTGCTATTTTTGGACGCGATCCGAATTGGGGAAGAATTGCGGCGGCTGCGGGGCGCGCGGGCGTTGCTTTTGAACAAGAGAATTTGCGGATTCAATTGGGAGATTTTTTGATGATGGAAAACGGACAGCCGAAGGAGTTCGATAAATCTGCTGCGAGTAATTATATGAAGGCTGCTGCTGCTGGTGAATATCTGAAGGAAGACACGGTTTTAATTCAGGTTGCTGTCGGGAATGGCGGCGGTTTTGCGAAGGCTTGGGGATGCGATTTGAGTTACGACTACGTGAAGATTAATGCGGAGTATACGACTTAAGGGCAGTAATTTCAGAGGCCCGGGCGGTTGGAAACCGCGGCGACACAGCCCGGGCGGTTGGAAACCGCGGCGACACAGCCCGGGCGGTTGAAAGAGACTGATTCCTCTAATTCTCATTCAAACCATCGGCAAACTCAGCACAAATCCAGGCAACACATCTTCGCCGGACAAACTAACCGGAAACTGTACAATTTCCACCTCACGATTAGCGCGATAAATTTCCACTTGTTCGTCTTGAGGATTAATCAACCAACCCAAGCGCAAACCGCTGTTGAGATATTCCTGCATTTTCTCCTGAAGCGGCTTTAGCGAATCTGTGCGCGATCGCAATTCTATGACAAAATCAGGACAAATCGGCGGAAACTTCTCCCTTTGTTCATCAGTTAAAGCCGACCATCTTTCCAAGCTAACCCAAGCCGCATCAGGGGATCTATCTCCATTATTAGGAAGCCGAAAAATAGTTGAAGAACTAAACACTCTCCCTAGCTGCGTTTGACGATTCCACAAGCCCAAATCTATAATTAAATTGGCTTCTCGATTGCCGCTGACTCCGCCTACTGGTGACATAATAATGATTTCCCCTTTCGTTGTCCGTTCAAATTGCCAATCTCGATTCATCTGGCATAAACGGTAAAACTGTTCGTCTGTTAATTCGACACTATCTAAGTTTAAAGTAACGGTTGTCATTTTATTACCTCTCTTCTCTTCTCTTCTTCTCTCTTCAGTCTCGCGTTGCGCGGACTTTGTTTTTGTAGAAGCGATTGAAATCGCCGATTCCTGTGCCGATTCCTAAATCGCCGCTAATCTATTTTAGCGCCGTTTATGGCCGATCGCGATTAGGGCGATCGCACCCAACACCCCTAGAACAAATCCCCAACCAATACTAGACCAAAAAACGGTATTCGCAGGGATTTGATTTTGCTGACTGTGCAAAATAACACGATCGTTATTACCTCCCAAGAAATAGCCCTATTTCGCTCCGAATTAGCCGCCTATCCCGAAGCTTTAAAAGCCCTCGACGAAATCGAAGATGGCGAGGTAAATATCGAATATTCTTCAACCCGCTTGGAGTGGGTTTCGTTTGTGTCGCCTCGAATTCGATTCGCCGGGAATCTCAATCGCCCGCAATTTCAAGCACTATTTTACCCGTTACTGAGCCTGTTTCTAACAACTCATGGGCGGCTTGAGCTTGTTCTAGCGGGAAAGTTTGGCTGACGTGAATTTTGAGCAAATCGCGATCGCACAAACGAGCGCACTGCTGCAAAATCTTCGCCTGCTGTTCCTGTTCCTCCACCAAACCTTGCAGCATCGGTGTTAACATTAATTCCAGACTAATTCGCAGATTTCGCGTTCTCGCCGTTTTCAAATTCCCCAAAGCCGGATCGGGTTCCAAAATCGTTACCAAATCTCCGTAAATCTTCACAGCCGGAATAGTTTGGTAAAAAGTTTCTCCCCCGACAGTATCGAAAGCCAAATCAACTCCTTGTCCCTGAGTCCAAGTCAAAACCCGATCGACAACATCGGTATTTTTGTATAAAATAACTGAATCTGCCCCTAACTGCCTTACAAATTCGGCTTTTGCTTCGGAACTAACAGTAGTGCAAACCTCAGCACCCTGCAATGAAGCCAACTGTATCGCGACGTGGCCGACACCGCCTGCACCAGCTAGAATTAGCACTTTTTGTCCGGGTTGCAAGCGCCCTCGATCGTACAGGGATTCCCATGCTGTAATTAAAACTAACGGTGCAGCCGCTGCCTCAGCAAAACTTAAAGCAGCAGGCTTGAGGGCGAGAAAACGTTCGTCTACAACGGCAAACTCGGCATAAGTACCGATCGACCCGCCCAAACCCCCGTGGCAGAAAAAAACCTCGTCTCCCACTTGGACACTCTGCACCGCAGCACCGACAGCCTCTACCACTCCAGCACCGTCGCACCCCAAAACGTGAGGAGTTTTCTCGGGGTAAAAAGTGCCGCGCGATCGCAACTTAGTATCTATCGGATTGATCCCCGCCGCCCGCAACCGCACCAAAACTTCAGTTTCTGTTTGTATAGTAGGGGCTGAGATATCTTGCAGTTTCAATACGGACGGGCTTCCGGGCGTTTCAAAAACGATCGCTTTCATCAGGGGTATTAACTCTATTTTCGCCTTCACTTCCGATCCTACCTTGTATGTGTTACCCATCGGTGACGATACTTAGTTATTTTTAATAAATAGATTGGCTTTAATTCAATTGACAATTGACAGTTGACAATTGACAATTGACAGCGACCTCTACCAAGAAGGAAGAGGATTGGAGTAATGAATAGTCTTCTTTTAATTTCTCCCGATCGGGGTTCCGGGTTTAAACAAATTCTTTCTGGTAACTACTATAATTGTCGAGCGGTGCTAATCGATGTTCGAGCTAGATTTATTCTTTTACTTTGAAATTGTTGCATACCTTCTGGGATTATCGGCGACTTTAGTCTTGGCGATCGCGATTTATCTCAAGTGGCACCGAAGGCATCCCAGTCTGCCAACTGCCGAAAAGCCACCGGAGTTGGCAGAATTACAGCCAGATTTATCTGCGAGATTGAAAATTCGGAAAAACTTGTTGATTTTCCCCAACTCAAATCTGTTGGCGATCGCACACAGCTTATTGGGTAAACTGTTAGGTATTGGCTGCAATCTATTCTTAGCCCAGCAACAACGCCCAACTGTGAATTCTTCTCCTCTTGTCGGGCCTTCCACTAGCAAAACCGTTAGTTTGAGCATCGAGGGTTCGATCGACCAAAATGCCGCTCGCCCTCCTAAGGACAACCCTCCCAACACCAGCACTTCCCCGCAATTAGAGGAAGACTTGCTAGGCGACATCCTCGCAGGTACTAATTCGCCGGGGGGATCTGAATTCTTTGATGCCTTAGTTCGCCACTTAGCCTCAGCACTCGCCTGTCGCAGCGCCGTCGCAGCCAAATCGATTAAGTCGATGAAACGCGCTTCGGCAACTCCCGATAAATTGCAAGTTATCAGTTTTTGGAGCGACGGACAGCAGCAGCCAAACTTTGAGTGCAACACCGCCCATACTCCCGAAGCGCTGGTGTTTGAGCAGGGAATGTACTCCTGTCCAGACTCCCTGCTGGAAACCTTCCCACAAGACCGCAGACCGATCGTTACAGGTGCGCGCAGTTTCCTGGGAGTCTTGCTCAAAAACTCCTACGGCGAACCTTTAGGCATTATTTGTATTTTCCACGATCGCCCCCTACTAGAAGCACATCTTCCCAAATTTCAACTAATTATCAGCATCTTTGCCGATCGCGCCGCCGCCGAATTAGAGCGGCAGCGCCTAGAAGCAGCACTCTGCACCGTAGAAGCGAAATACTGCGCGCTTGTAGAACAAATGCCGGCTGTCACCTACATTTCTCCCCTCAACCGCAGCGCTGCCAAACTTTACATCAGCCCGCAAATTGAGACTTTTTTAGGTTATTCTGTAGCTGAATGGAAGGCAGACCCCGACCTGTGGCTGAAACTCGTTCACCCAGAAGACCGCGATCGCGTGTTAGTTGAAAACGCCACACAGAAATTTACCGACGGAGAAGATATCTTTAGCGACGGGCCGCTGGTTTCAGAATACCGCGCGATCGCCCGCAACGGCCGAGTTGTCTGGTTCCGCGATCGAGCGATCGCAGTTCGCGATGAAGCCAGCAAGTCCGTCATCCTTCAGGGCGCAATGTTTGACATCACAGAAACTAAAGTAGCTGCCAGCGCCCTGCTAGAAAGCGAATACCGCTATTACACTTTAGCTAAAATACTGCCAGTTGGGATTTTCCGCGCCGACGCTGCGGGATATTGTTTGTATGTCAACGAGCGATTTTTGGAGATGGCTGGACTGACTGCACCAAAGGCCTTGGGCGAAGGTTGGGCCCAAAGTTTGCATCCCGAAGACCGCGATCGCATTTTGAGCCAGTGGTATCGCGCTGTCAAAAATAAATTGCCTTGTAAGTTAGAGTACCGCTTTTGCAACGGCGACCTCACAACCTGGGTATTTTGGCAAGCAGTGCCGGAAATTGCCAACAGCGGCGAAGTTCTGGGCTATCTCGGCACGCTGACTGATATCAGCGATCGCAAACAGGCAGAATTCGCACTCCAACAAGCCGAAGAAAAATACCGCAGCATCTTTGAAAATGCGATCGAGGGAATTTTTCAAACGACTGCTGACGGGCGCTACCTCAGTGCTAATCCTGCTTTGGCAAGAATTTACGGCTACGAGTCAGCAACCCAACTGATCGCAAACATCCACGATATCGAGCGCCAACTCTACCTCGATCCCAACCGCCGCGTCGAGTTCTTGGGCGCGATCGAAAAACACGGTTCTGTGTCTGAGTTCGAGTCCCAAGTTTACCGCGCTGACGGCACTACTATCTGGGTTTCCGAAAACGGCCGGGCTGTTCGCGACGCAGGAGGCAATTTGCTTTACTACGAAGGTACTGTCGAAGATATCACCCTCCGCAAAATAGCAGAAGAGAAGTTGGTACACGATGCTTTGCACGATACGCTGACGGGTTTGCCGAACCGAGCTTTATTTATGGATCGCTTGGGACACGCGATCGAGCTTTCCAAACGCCGTCCCGAGGTTTTGTTTGCGGTGCTGTTTATCGATCTAGACCGCTTTAAGGTTGTCAATGACAGTTTGGGGCATTTAGTGGGCGATCGCTTGCTGATCGCGATCGCGCAGCGTCTGGAAATCTGTTTGCGCGCTGGAGATACCGTTGCCCGTCTCGGCGGCGATGAATTTGCTATTTTGCTGGAAAATATCAAAAACACCGATGATGCGATCAACATTGCCGAACGAGTGCAAGCGGAACTGGCACAGCCTTTTTACCTCAACCCATATCAAGTTTTTAGCAGTGCTAGCATTGGCATTGTTTGTTCTGGTTTGCCGCAGCCTCCCAACGACATGGACGAATTTTCCAGTCCAGGAAATCTCGTCCATGTCGATCGGGAAACTGCTTTGTCTTGTTTATCTTCCGACTCCTCAGATGTCCCGGTTCCGTTCCGAATATTGTACGATCGACCAGAAGAACTGCTCCGAGATGCAGATGCTGCGATGTATCACGCAAAGGGATTGGGCAAAGCTCGCCACGAAGTTTTCGACTTAAGTATGCACACTCGCGCCGTCGCCCTTTTGCAACTGGAAAACGACTTGCGGCGCGCTCTAGACTCCCAGGAATTTCAGCTTTACTACCAGCCCATCGTCTCTCTAACTAGCGGTAGAATCAGCGGTTTTGAAGCGCTGCTGCGCTGGTATCATCCCCAGCGGGGTTTAGTAGCTCCCGGCGAGTTTATTTTAGTAGCAGAAGAAACGAGATTGATTGTACCTATTGGTTGGTGGATGATGCGATCGGCTTGCCGTCAGATCCACGAGTGGCACCAAAAATTTCCAGCAAATCCGCCCTTGACAGTCAGCGTCAACCTTTCTAACGAACAATTTAAACAGCCGGATTTAATCGATCGCCTGAGCGAAATTTTACAAGAAACTCAGCTTGACCCCCGCACTTTAAAGTTAGAAATTACTGAAGGCGTCATCATGGACAATGCCGAATCAGCAGCCGCTATCCTCGCCCAATTGAAAAATTTAGAAATTGAATTATATATTGACGATTTCGGCACGGGCTATTCTTCTTTGAGCCGCCTGCACACTTTTCCCACTGACGCCTTAAAGATCGATCGAGCTTTTGTCAGCCGCATGACGGAAGATGAAGGAAACGAAGCCATCGTACAGACTATTTTAATTTTAGCCAGTCATTTAGGCATGGATGCAATCGCTGAAGGAATAGAAACCATCGAACAGCTTAAGTTGCTCAGAGCGCTGCAATGCGAATACGGACAGGGATACTTTTTCTCAAAAGCGGTAGACAGCATCACAGCCACAGGTTTGATCGAAAGTCAACCCCAATGGTAATTAGTCAGTTGTCAGTTGACAGTTGTCATTAGTAATAAGAAGTCGCAAGTTAAAAATTAAAATAGGGAGCATCTCATTTTTGAAAAAATCATTTTTTATTAGAGAACCCATTTGACATCTTGGAGGAGGTTGGATTAAGGTAAGCTAAAGCCAAATCCACCATGCCGTATTCCAGCAGCCTCACAGACGCAGAATGGGAAATCCTTGAACCCCTACTACCCCAGGTGTTGCCTGTTAAGAAGCAGACGAGACCTTGTAATTGGACGAAACGAGAACTGGAGTGATGGTATTTTCTATCAACTCAAGAACCGCTGCAATTGGCAAGATTTGCCGAAAGACCTGCCTCCCTACTCAACGGTGTATTGGCATTACAAACAGTGGCGGGAGGCAGGAGCAATCCTTGCACTGATGAGCCTCTTACATGGACAAGTGCGCGAACAAGTCAAAAAAAAGCCCAGTGGACAACGTTGCTGATGATTGACTCCCAAGCGGTGAAGAATACCTGCAACGCCAGTATCGAGTCCTTCATGTTTCTGCTTTTACAAATGCACGCTTTGGCATCAAACGACATCTGGCAGTGGATACGTTGGGGTTTCCGTTTTTCACCCACTGCACTCAAGCTAATGTCTCCGATGACCCAGGCTTGCTGGAAATGTTGAGTCACAACCTCGATTATTTTCGCGCCAAGCCTGTCAACATTCCTAAAATCACCATCTTGCTGGACAATGGCTATCATCCAGAGACCCTGAGTCTCGCCTTGCAAAAACTCTATCCCCAGATCCTGACCAAGATCCGGTTTGAACTCTCACCCAAGCCCACCAAAGCCGAAAAAGCGGCACTGGGGAAGACGGGATTTGTCGTGGTGGCAACGCGATGGGTAATTGAGCGGTCGAATGCATGGATGGAACGCTGCAAGAGTTTAGTCAATCAAGCGTTTAGCCCATAGCTAGATCTCAAATGGGTTCTATAGGGCAATCTTGGGGAGTAACAGAATCCACAGCTTGTCGAATGATTCGGAAAATAGAAAATAGCGAGACAACGAGTAATTGGAGAACATGTTCATCGAAAACTGAAAATTTTTAAGATTTTAGCTGACCTTTATAGAAATCGCCGAAAAAGATTTGGTTTAAGGTTTAATCTGATAGCGGGACTTTACAATTTAGTTTTCATGGCTTTTTTGAAACCGAGCTTGAGAAAACGTAACCATCGCCACCAAACTTTAGCAGGCTGGTCGAAAAAGGTAAAAATATCACCGTAAGCTTGGGTAGATTTGTGATGATGAAGCCAATGTCTTTCAGGAGTCGTAATGCCTAGTATCTCGCAGAAAGTAATGATTTCTTTTGGAGTTTTCCAGCCTAAAGCACTTGTATGTCTCCACCATACATGAAATTGACCTAAAATTAACCCGCAGATCACACCAATAGATGAAACTTTCCACAATATTACAGCTACTGGCAGATAGGGTAAAGCACCAAGAATTCCATCCAGCATAACGAGAACATTGGTGCTGAGAACAGCATAATGAAAAAAGGTTTTCTGTGAGGAATGGTGCGTTTTTAGATGGAGACTACCAAAAACGTGCTCAGGAATATGGTAAAAAAATGTGGATAGCAAGTCTCCTAGGAATAGCAATAAATAAGTGACCATCAAAATTTTTAACATTAATTAATCCTTTTTGTTGTATTTGGTTGTATTTGATTTAATGTAAGTATTCAGCCGTCAGCTATCAGCTTTGGTGGAAAACTTCATGTAAACCTATCTGTTTAACAATAGCTATTTTCTGGCCTTTTTAGGGCATTAGCTGAATGATTATCATTTAATTAATGAAGAAATTTTAACACTAGCTGGTTGAATTTTTGGGGATATTCTACATGCGGCCAATGACCACATTTATCAAAAATATGTAAACTGGTATTAGGGATGTATTTATTAGCTATATGAGCATGGGTAACAGGTAAAACCGCATCCTGATTTCCCCAAATAATCAAAGTGGGTGCTCGAATATGCGCGAGTTGTTGAACAATTGGCATGAAGACTTCTTCCCTTACTCCCCCCAAATTTAAGTTGGTTTTGAGAATTGAAATTAATGCCTGTTTTCTACCTGGCATTTTGAATCTTTGAAAACTGTTTTCTACCCATTCACTAGGAATTGCTTTGGGATTGTAAACATTTTTTTTTAACATCAATTTTGCCCCAAACCGACTAGGTTGAGCAAATTTAGCTATTACTGGAACTGCTGCTAAAAAACGATGATAGATTGAAATTTCTTTTCCTAGTCCCAAACTGGAAATCAATACTATTTTTCCTATCCGTTCTGGATATTTTAGAGCAAATTTGAGTATAATACCTCCTCCCATTGAATTGGCAATTATATTTGCTTTATCAATATTTAAAGCGTTCATAAAGTCTGTTAAAAACTGGACTTGATAATCTAAAGAGTAGGGAAGTTCTGGTTTATCAGATAAACCAGAACCTACCATATCAAAAGCATAAACTTGATGATTTTGAGCTAAGGCATCAAAATTATAAGTCCAAACTTCTATAGAACTACCACCACCGTGAAGCAAAATCAAAGGGCTTCCCTTAGTTCCTGCGCTCCAGTAGCGAGTTTTGATGACACCAACTCTAATGTATTGATCTTCGGGTAATTTAATTTTGTTATAAACATTTTTCATTTCTTAAATACAGTAACTATTGAGTTATCCATCATACCACAAAAGCGGCACTGGGGAAGACGGGATTTGTCGTGGTGGCAACGCGATGGGTAATTGAGCGGTCGAATGCATGGATGGAACGCTGCAAGAGTTTAGTCAACGGCGAAACTCAACCTGTGTTTGATCGGGTTAATGCTCAAGCGTTTAGCCCATAGCTAGATCTCAAATGGGTTCTATAGTGCGAGCTGTCGCGAGCTCGCGAGTCTTTCACCGCTCGCGAGCTCGCGACAGCTCGCACTATTAAATGCAAAACTGAGATGCTCCCGTTAAAACATTCTTTCTGACAACTGACAACTGACAACTGACAACTGACAACTTACCACTGACAACTTATAGCCTTTCGAGCTCTCATATTCGCGGACGACTGGCCTCCGTGGGCTATGGGCTATGGGCTATGGCCTCCGTGGGCTATGGGCATACCTCACTTTTTTGAGAACCGCTATACCACTGACAACTAACTTAAACTTTCGCTTCCAACGACTTGAGAAACTCAGTATTTACCCCCGACTCCCGCGTCAGGGCAATTTTCCCAGTACGAGCAATTTCCTTAATCCCAAATCTATTTAGAACTTGGACGATCGCCACCATCTTACCCGGATCTCCGACAACTTCCAAAGTCAGCGTATCATCACCAATATCCACCACTCGCGCTCTAAAAATCTGAGCTAACTCAATTATTTCCGATCGCGTCCCGCTAGCAGCATTCACTTTCAGCAACATCAACTCCCGTTCCACACAGGGAATTTCCGTTATATCCTGAACTTTCAGCACGTTAATCAACTTGTACAGTTGCTTGGTCAACTGCTCGATAATCTGGTCATCTCCCGGTACAACCATCGTAATCCGAGACACACCCCCTTGCTCCGCCGGGCCCACGGCCAGACTTTCAATATTAAAACCCCGACGGGCAAATAAACCAGCAATTCGAGTGAGGACACCCGCTTCATCTTCAACTAAAACCGAAAGAGTGTGTTTCATTTCTCCAAAAAAAGACGCATTTCGTGCAATTCTACTGTCGCCCATTCGCCTTTTAGCAGAAGTGCACGCCCATTGAACCTGCCTTAGACATTTTTTTAGTGTACGAACGTACACAATTCCTTACTCGAATAAAAACTATTCAGGTCTGGTGGCTGGCGAAAACAGCAATTTTGACACCAATTGGTGACAAAACTGCGAAGTACCAAGCCACCACAACTTACATAAAAACCCGGTGTTGCAGCGATGGCATCTGGCGGCGGACTTGTTCTAGCCGATCGGGATTAATCTCTGCCACCGCCACACCCTGTTCCTCTCCAGCATCGGCCAAAACCGCACCCCAAGGGTCTACAATCATCGCGTGACCGTGAGTTTGACGGCGGCCGTAGTGGTGTCCAGTCTGCGCCGGGGCGATCGTGTAGCAAGTATTCTCGATCGCCCTAGCCTGCAACAAAACCTTCCAGTGATCCTTGCCAGTGTAAGCAGTAAACGCCGCCGGCACGAACAAAACATCAGCACCCTTGTAGGACAAATGCCTGTACACTTCCGGGAACCGCACGTCATAGCACACCGAAAGTCCCAGCGTCCCCAACTCCGGCGACACATAAACCGGCGGCAAATCTTCACCAGCTTTCACAGTGTTAGATTCCCTGTAAGTAATCCCGTCTGGCACATTCACATCGAACAAATGTACTTTTTTGTACCTTGCCACTTCGCTACCGTTTGGGTCTACCAGCAAGCAAGTATTGTATACCTTTCCCCCATCCGTCGGCACGGGAAATCCGCCGCCCAGAATCGTTACCTGGAACCGCTGGGCCATAGTTTTTAGGAATTTTTCGCTTTGGAGTCCGATCGCCTCTGCAAGAGCCATCTTCTCCTCCTCTTCTCCCATAAACGAGAAATTTTCTGGTAAGGAAACTAACTCCGCACCCCGACGCACTGCCAGGTCGATTAATTCCTCTGCCTGAACCAAATTTTTTTGCAGGTCAGGCAAGCTAGTCATTTGAATTGCTGCGGCGAGATAAGACTTCATCGATTCACAATATTAGTCAATAGTCATTGGTCATTAGTCATCAGTCATTAGTCATTAGTCATTAGTCATCAGTCATTAGTCATTAGTCATTAGTCATTAGTTATTGGTTATTGGTTCTTAGTACCAATGCCCTATCCCCCATGCCCTATCCCCCATGCCCTATCCCCCATGCCCTATCCCCCATGCCCTATCCCCCATGCCCTATCCCCCATGCCCTATCCCCCATGCTACTGAGAAAGTCTATAGGGTTTGAGAGTTTTGATGTTTGAGTTTTAAATTAACCTTTAACTCATCACTCAAAACTCAAAACTCTCAACTTTTTCCCCCTAGGTTTTGCGACCTAATTCCGGTCAACTCTTAAGGCATCGGATGGAAAAGCAAGTCAGGGAAAAAGCGGTTAAATTCAATTAAACCTGCCGCTTGAATAGCGATCCAAAGCGTTGCCAATACTGGTGCGGTCGAAAGAAACTTGACAAAATATTGCATGAATTTTGCTCCTGAAAATTCGAGACAGTTGGTAATTGCCGATCGGTCTACCGCTAATTGCTAACTTGCAGTTAATTGATTAACTGTTAGCCCTTAGCTCTCGCTCCATTTCCCTATTTTAGCGGGGGGAAACAGTAATTTCATCGTCCTTCGCAAACATTTCACCGCTGGTGATTGACGTGAGAGCTGCCAGAGGCCATAAAACGCCGCTCAGCATACATTTGATTGCCAAAGGAACGTCGATAATAATCTCTTTTTCCTCTGGGGTTGCTGATTTTTTGGTAACTTGCAGATAAGAACGGCCCACCCAACCAATCCAACCAGCAATATACAAGAACAGCACGCTAGGAATCAAAAAGTCGCCAGCCTTGTCCAAGCTACCGTCTACGATTAAGTGCGGGTAGCCTTCCGGGCCGCACATAGCTTGAGAATAGCGCTCGAATCTTGCCTTCGCAGAAGCAGGGTCGCCATTGGTAGAACGCGCATTTTTAGCCAGTTCCTTGAATTCGGGAGAGTCCTTGCACGGCACCAAATTGTAAGCCGAAGCAACGGTCGCAGAACTGAACCACAGACTAACCACTAAAATTGCAGCAAACAATCGTCGCATGAAATTGTTTCCTTTTGTTACAAAACAATAAGTTTTTGTACAAGCATTTCAACTTGCCGATCCAGAATCCAGATTACCGCACTTGCTGAGGGTGTAAAGTCTCCATCATAGAGGCGGCAAAGCCCAAAAGAATGAGGGATTCGGGTTTCATAGGTCAGTGCGAGAGCTTAGCAATACCGCTAGGATATTCCACAGCTTGCATTATTTCGATCGCCAGGCCCTGTCCTTCGGTGAGCAAATATCCCGCGAGCAATAACCTGAGAACAGATCGAGCCGGGGACTTGCGCCGAATTCGTTAAGCTAGCAATAGCTAACCTATCAAATAAAATTACCAGTTAATGGCAACCATTTTCGCGATCGAAACAAGTTGTGACGAAACAGCAGCAGCAATTGTTAAGAATCGTCAAGTTTGCAGCAATGTTGTAGCATCACAAATTAAAATCCACGAGCAGTACGGTGGGGTAGTCCCGGAAGTAGCTTCGCGGAGCCACCTAGAAATGCTAAATCAAGTAATTGCCCAGTGTCTGAGTGAAGCCAACCTGAGTTGGTCAGAAATTGACGGCATTGCAGCGACTTGTGCCCCCGGTTTAGTAGGTGCATTGTTAGTCGGGCTGACAGCAGCGAAAAGTTTGGCAATAGTCCACCAAAAACCTTTTTTAGGCGTCCACCACCTCGAAGGGCACATCTACGCTTCTTACCTAATCGAACCAGACTTGCAGCCGCCGTTTTTGTGCTTGTTAGTTTCCGGGGGACACACCAGCTTAATTTATGTTAAAGATTGTGGCGTTTACGAAACAGTAGGACAAACGCGCGACGACGCGGCGGGCGAAGCGTTTGATAAAGTCGCCAGACTGTTGCAGCTAGGATATCCCGGCGGGCCGCTGATGGACAAATTGGCTGCCCTGGGCCATCCCCAAGCATACCCCCTACCTGAAGGCAGAATATCGCTACCTGGTGGCGGCTACCATCCCTACGACAGCAGTTTTAGCGGGTTGAAAACAGCAGTTTTGCAGTTAGTGCAGAAACTCAAAAAACAAGATATTAATGCCGGTGGCGAAGGCGTCTTGGCTGCCTCTACAATTAATGATATTGCGGCGAGTTTTCAGGAAACAGTAGCGAAGGGTTTAACAAAAAGGTCGATCGACTGTGCGCTAAATTTCGGACTCAGCACTATTGTAGTCGGCGGCGGAGTCGCAGCCAACAGCGGACTGCGAAAACACTTACAAGCCGCAGCAACCAAACACAACTTGCGAGTATTGTTTCCCCCATTAAAATATTGCACGGACAACGCAGCAATGATCGGCTGTGCGGCGGCAGAACACTTGCAGCGAGGACACACATCACCGCTAACATTGGGAGCAAATTCAAGAATGGCCGTTAGCGATATCATGGAACTGTACATTAGTCATTAGTCATTAGTCATTAGTCATTAGTCCACAGTATTTGTAGGGTGTGTCGCTTTCAAAAATGCCTAAAATTAGATCGAAAATCTTATAGCGACGAACCTTACACCATATTTGACGCAACAAGCTCTAAAATTTCTTGTAGCAAGACTTGAGATAAATTGTATGAGGTGCGTCGCCATAAGATTGTCGATATTTGTTTGGGAATTTTTGAGGGCGACACACCCTACGACTAAAATTTCTTGTAACAAGACTTGAGATAAATTGTACTGTACATTAGTCATTAGTCATTAGTCAACAGTTAACAGTCAACAGTCAACCAAACGATGAAAATCCGATCTGCAGCAGAAAGCGATTTACCCGCAATTGTCCAAATATACAACGCAGCAATACCGGGGAGAATGGCCACAGCAGATTTAAAACCAATCTCAGTCGAAAGCCGCCTCGCGTGGTACAGAGCACACTCCCCCAATTCCTGGCCGATTTGGGTAATGGAATCAGAACAAACTATCGTGGGCTGGCTGAGTTTTCAGCTTTTTTACGGACGCGCCGCCTATCAGCATACAGCAGAAATTAGCATCTACGTCGCACCCGATCGCCAGCGCTGCGGAATCGGACAAAAATTATTGCAATCAGCCATCGCGCGGAGTCCCCAATTGCAAATTAAAACCCTGATGGGCATAATTTTTGCTCACAATCAGCCGAGTTTAACGTTGTTCCAGAAATTTGGGTTTCAGCAGTGGGGATATCTGCCGCAAGTCGCCGAACTTGACGGCGTGGAAAGAGATGTGATAATTCTGGGTTTGCGTTTAAACGCACAACCGATCTAAAATTGGTTCGATTGTTTGGACTTGAGTCCTCTGATTTTTATGCGGACTGAAGTCCTCACTACAAACTTCCGGATTGAATATAGTTAGCTCAATCTGCTACAATTATTATCTCATCCAAAGATGCGATCGCCACATCAGCCTTTTCCAGATGACTAACCTCAGCATTTCCCCAACAAATCCCGATACAGCCAGCCGCGCCTGCATTTTTGCCCATTTGAATATCACCCGCCGAATCTCCCACCATCAAAGTTGCTGCGGGATTTACTCCTAGTTTATCGCAAGCTTGCAAAAACAATCTCGGATCGGGTTTATTAAGTTCCGTAGAATCCACACCCATTTCTAACTGAATCCATGGGTTTAATTCGTGTTGTTTCACAAATTTTTGCACCGCAGCAGTCGTAGCCGCCGAAAGAATCCCTACCTTCAAACCCGCTTCCGAAAGCTCTTTGATAACTTCCAAACAGCCGACAAACATAGGAGAAGAAGCAGTATTTTTCAACATTTCGTCAGCTTCATCAAAAGCGCGGCGAGCAATAGTTAAAGATTCCAACCATCCTCTGCCGGTTTCGGCGATGTATCCCGCAGTAACAATCTCATTTTCCTTGCGGCTGCCGACGGCCATCAAGCCTGTGGGGTCAATGCTAGCACCTTCGATACCGAAAGCCATTTGTAAAGGCTCTCCAACGCCGGGAATTTGAGCATCTGCGAGGCGCGATCGCTTAATCCCCAAATGTCTCAAAAACTCCTGAGAATCCTCTAGAGTGCCGTCTTTGTCAAAGATTACGGCTTCGATATTTGAGAATGTAATGCCCCGACATTTAATAGTTACCAAGAATCATAACTCCCGAATTTCTATATTTTTTTGTATTCTCTCATATTGTGCTATTTTTGGCAATTGTTTTAAGCGCAAGATGATACTCTTCTCCCCTCTTATTAAGGGCAGGGTGGTTTTATACTCCCCATAATAAATCTGAAACTAAGGTACGTTGTTGGGCTTGGGCCCTCTTTAGGCATATATAGCCTTTCTCAAAAAGATGAGGTATGACTGACAGCTTATATAACCTCTAAACGTATAGGGCTCTCGAACCAACAACATACCTCATCTTTCTGAGAACCGCTATACATGAAAGAGGGCCCAAGCCCAACAACGTACCTATTTATAGGTTTCAACCGCCGAATTTTCCCCAAAATTATTTAAAATCTCCCTGCTAAATTGGCAACCATTAATCCTAGTTGAACGGGCTTCACAGGCTTACCAATATGTGTTTGAAAACCAGCTTCGATCGCCCTTTCGCGTTCTCGCTCGATCGCATACGCAGTCAGCGCCGCCGCTGGGATGTTTCCTCCAGCTTCAGCAGCAAGAGCTCGCACTTGCCGAATTAAAGAATATCCGTTTTCCTCTGGCATTCCAATATCCGAGATTAGCACGTCAAATCTGCCCGGATTTTCCGTCAAAGCAGCCATCGCCGCAGCAGCAGATTCGGCTGTCACAACCTCGGCGCCGTAGCTTTCGAGCACAACTTTTAAGAGCTCGCGCGTATCAGCTTCATCATCCACAACTAAAACCTGCAAATTTTCTAACGAAGGGACTCGCTCGCTTGAGTCGTTCAAAGGCTCTGACAAAGCAGCCGACTCTGCTGGGTTTGGCGCTGTCAATTCTTGGGGCGAACCTCGCAGAGGTAATCTCACAATGATTGTAGTTCCTTGTCCCGGGCCCGGACTTTCGGCTTCCACTGTTCCCCCGTGCAATTCCACAAGATGGTACACGATCGACAAACCCAATCCCAACCCTTGATCGACCTTAGTGGTGCTAGAATCTCCTTGGCGGAAGCGATCGAAAATATGCGGCAGCAAGTCAGGCGCCATCCCTTTTCCCGTGTCCGTAACTCGAATTTCAGCATAATGCTCGATCGCCCGCAACTCAATTTCCACTCGTCCCCCGGGTAAAGTAAACTTAATCGCATTAGACAGGATATTCCACAAAACTTGCTGCAAGCGATCGATATCGCCTAAAACAGTTGCAGAACCCAACTGCGAAACAATTTCAATGTTTTTGGCTTGGGCCGAACATTCAACCCCATCAATTGCAGCTTGCACCACTAACCGCAGATCGATCGCACGGGTGTTAAGTTGGAGCTTGCCGTTCGTAATCCGGGAAATATCGAGAAGATCTTCGATTAACTGAGCTTGCGCCCTGGCGCAGCGCTCGATCACCTCCAGAGCGCGATTAGCGGCTGCTTCCTTCAGGTTCCCCAAGCGCAGCATTTGTGTCCACGCCAGAATCGGAGTCAGGGGATTGCGTAATTCGTGGGAGAGATTCGCGAGAAATTCATCTTTAGCTCGGTTAGCAATTTCTGCTTGTTGGCGGGCTGACTGTTCCTGCTGCAATAACTGCGATCGCTCTGTCTCAAACTGCTTGCGATCGGTGATATCCTCTACCGACAGCAGAATCATCGAAACGCTGTCTTCTGGTTTAACTTTACAAGCATTTATCAGCAGAGTTTTCGGTCCGATCCGCTCAAAAACCTGCTCGATCTCAAAGTTGTTAATCTCAACATTATTAACCAGAATATCTTCCAAAAGCCCTCGCAGTTGCGGGATATTCCCCTGCCCGCTAACCCATTCAAACCTGTCAGCTCGGGTGGTTTCTGAGGATGAAACTTGAAACGTTTCGTATAACGCTCGATTGGCGCTGTTCACTCGGAAATCATCATCCAGCACGATTAAAGGCGTCGGCACGCTTTCCACAATAGTTTCCGCATAGTTGCGCGCTGTTTCTATGGTAGCAGCACTGCGTTTGAGAGCGTCAATATCGATCAAAACTATTACCACACCCTCAATCAAGTTGTCGCTCGTCCGGTAAGGACGAATGCGGAGAGCGTACCAATATCCCGATTGAGTTTGCACTTCTTGTTCTTTCGTGTTGAGAGTATCGATCACCTCTAAAATCATCGGTTCCAAATCGGGAATTTCCAGATTGGAGCGGATATCGCTAAAGGGACGCCCGACATCTGCAGAAATCAGATTGAACAGCCGCTGCGCCATCGGCGTAAAGCTGCGAATCCTTAAATCGTTTGCCAGCATTAAAATAGGAATATTGATACTTGCCAGCAAATTAGTCACGTCGTTATTAACCTGTTGCAAATCGAGATTTCGATTGCGAAGTTCCTCGACAGTGGTAATCAGTTCTTCGTTAGTAGCTTGAATTTCTTCTTTTGCGGTTTCTAGTTCCTCGTTAATGCTTTGCAGTTCCTCGTTGCTCGAAATAATTTCTTCGTTGGCAACTCTCAGGTCTTGGTTGAGATTTTCTTGCTCTTCGATCACCGCTTGCAGGTGCGTTTGAGCCATTGTTTTCTCTTGGTTGGCGGTGGCAAGTTGCTGCCTGAGCCGCACTATTTCCCGCTCTAAATCGCTTGGTTCTAAGCTGTCAAAATTTACGGTTCTCAGGTCGATCGCACCGCGTGAAGCTTCTTCAAACAGCACCAAAATAAATTTTGTTTCGGCCCTGACCGGTTGGAACGGAATCACCTCAAAATTGACGGTATTCGTGCCATCGCCCTCTTGCAGCCTCACCCGTTCTTTTCTCACCGTCACGTTCTGAGTTTGCGCTTGATAAATTGCGGTGCGGAGATCCACAGATAATCCGGGCACCGCCATTGCAAACAAGTTTAAAGTCGGCGTTCCCGGTGTGAGTCTCAAGTAGGGGTTGGTGTCACCCCGCAGTTGCACGATCTCCATCTGGTCGTTCACCACCACACCGACAGGAGCACAGCGACTTAAAATCAATTTGTCTGTTTCGCGCTGCAAGTCAAAGCTATGATAAAAATTGGCATTCATGCGCTGCGGATTATCAACTTGGGTTAGGGGTGAGAAACTTGCTGCAAAGGAAAGTGGAACACGATTGGCGGTTAACTTTTTAGCATAAATTTTAGACGGCGCGTCGGCTAAAGTAAATAAGTCCGAGGATTTGCCCGTACTTTCGGAAGTGCCGAGAATCAAGAAGCCTGTGGGGTTGAGACTGTAATGAAAAATTGATAAAACTCGTTTTTGCAAAGGTTCTGCCAAGTAAATCAGCACATTGCGGCAGCTAATCAAATCGAGATTAGAAAAAGGCGGGTCGATGCCTAAGTTTTGTCGGGCGAATACGCACAGTTCGCGGACGGGTTTGCTGATGCGATATCCCCCTCCTTCTACGGGGACAAAGAAGCGGTGGCGCCGCTCTGGTGAAACGCCTAACATCTGGTTTTCTAAGTAGAAACCAGACCTCGCTTGGGCGATCGCCGGCTCGCTGATATCTGTGGCAAAAATCTGGATCGGCAGCTTCAAATCTCGATCGCCCAAATACTCTAACAAACACATGGCGATCGAATAAACCTCTTCCCCTGTCGAACATCCCCCCACCCAAATCCTAATCGGAACTTCTGCTGACTTATTTTGGGTAATCGCGGGAAAAACCTGCTCTTTTAAGCGGATAAAAACTTCTAAGTCGCGGAAAAAACTCGTGACGTGGATCAAAATTTCTTCATACAAAGCTTTGACTTCCGCCGGATGGTCGAGCAGGTATTCGGCGTAATCTTCCAATCTCTCCATCTTGTACAGCAGCATCCGCCGCTGCATTCGCCGGTTCAGGGTGGCCGGTTTGTACTGGGTGAAGTCAACGCCTGCGCTCGATTTCAGCAGCGCAAAAATAGTCCCCAGGGCAGATCCCGGTTCGGGCAATTCTTCAGCGACAACCAGGGGAAGCGGCCCAGCCAGAAAGGCATGGTGGCTGAGATTTGCCAGTTCCCGCCCCATTGACTCTGGCGGCAGAATGAAGTCTACATCACCTGTAGCGACGGCGGTACTGGGCATACTGTCGAATTTGGCGGTTTCTTCGCATTGAGCAAAAGTTACGCCTCCGGCTGCTTTGATTGCCATCAGGCCCAGCGCGCCGTCTCCATCGGCTCCCGATAAAACCACGCCGATGGCTTTGTTGCCCCGATCGACTGCTAAGGACTCGAAAAACGCATCTGCGGGCATATATTTGCCATCAATCTTCTCGCGGGGAAGCAGTTTCAGCGCCCCGGATTCCAGCAGCAGCTTGGTATTCGGCGGAATCGTATAGACATGGTTCGGTTCTACAGTCATCCCCTCTTCCACCTCATGCACGGGCATTGGCGTGCTTCGGGCGAGAATCTCCCTCAGCAGGCTGGGGCGATTGGGGTCTAGGTGCTGGATCAGCACAAATCCCATGCCGGTATCTGCGGGTAAGTGCCTCAGCAACTGGATGAATGCTTCCAACCCTCCCGCAGAGGCCGCAATTCCCACGACGGGAAAGGGGGCGTCAATTTTGGCTTCTGGATCTAGGTCTAGGGCGCTAGGCTCGATCGGTGCTAATGTATTTTCGTTAGATAAGTTCATAAAATCCACTTCAGTACCGCAGTTACGAGCCGCCAACCCTTGTCAGCCTGGGAGTCAATAATGCAGACTATTCTAATACCAGCTTGAGTTGCCAGCTTCGCGCAACCACCCTAAGGATTAGGTACAGTGTGAGAACGTCGATTAAAGGACAATACGCTTGGCTTAACACTATTTATTCCCCGGAGATCCCCTCGCATCCCCCTGGTTGTAGGGGGACGAAAGAGAGGATTCTTGTCCCCCCCTTCCCAAGGGGGGTTAGGGGGGATCTCTCTTAAGCCAAGCTATTGGATTAAACGACTTGGGTACAAACACTGAATAAATCATTTTTTTAGACTTTTATCGCCTGTAGGGTTGTTTTTTGGTAAAAAAATCAGGTTTTTAGGTAATACCATTTTTCTAAAATCGTGCAACACTCTTCGACCCCCCCTAGCCCCTCCGCTGTATTGCGGGGGAAGAATACTGTTGCATTATTTTTTAAAATTGGTATTATTTGCTACATTTTATGTAATTGTTGGCGATTTGTTGGGGCGATCGCCCTATTGTTTGTTGCGTGGGCGATCGGCTAAGGAATGAGAATTAAATAACTTACAATTTGATGATTCTTGTGGGATGGGCGAGTGTAAATTATTTAATTTGCGCTCCTAAGCAGCAACTAATAACTCATAACTAATAACTCATAACTAATAACTCATAACTAATAACTCATAACTAATAACTCATAACTAACTGCAAAAAAAAAGAGGGAAAATACCCTCTTTCAATCACAGTGACCGCGATGTTATTCGACCGTCGCAGGAGGGATTTCTTCCTCTACATCTAATACTGCTTCGGGTGCTGCTTCGGGTGCTGCTTCCGCTGCTACTTCGGGTTCATCCTCTTCCATTGCTGAAGGCACATCTTCGAGTATTTCATCGGAGATTTCCAAGGCATCGGTTGAGTCAACAGGAATGTCCATACCAGCTTTAGCTTGCTTTTGAGCGAGCATTTTCTCCCGGAACTTAGCTGCCATTTCTTCAGCTTTTTCGTACACCAATTCGCGATTTTTGACCATCGCGCCCGGTTCCGGTTCCAACTGCTTGGTGGAGAGAGAAATCCGGCCTCTCTCGGCATCCAAGTCAATGATCATCACTTTCACTTCGTCGTTGACATTGAAGACGCTGTGAGGCGTATCGATGTGATCGTGCGAAATTTCTGAGATGTGCAGCAAGCCGCTGACGCCGCCGATGTCGATAAATGCACCGTAGGGCTTGATGCCGCGCACTGTACCGATGACCACTTCCCCGACTTCGAGGCGGTTCATCTTGCGTTCGACTAAGGCGCGACGGTGGCTCAACACTAGGCGGTTGCGGTCTTCGTCTACCTCTAAGAATTTTAATGGCAATTCTTCGGCGACTAATTCTTCCTTCGGTTTGCGGGTGCTGATGTGAGAACCGGGAATAAAGCCTCGCAAGCCTTCTATTCTGACGAGTGCGCCGCCGCGGTTGGTGGCAAATACTTGCGATCGCACCGTAGCATCTTCTGCTTGCAGTTGTCGCACTCTTTCCCAGGCCCGCATATACTCGATGCGCCGGATGGACAGGGTTAATTGTCCGTCTTCGTTTTCATCGGTGAGGATGAAAAATTCTCTAGTTTCGTTTGATTGCAATACCTCTTCAGGGCTTTCGACTCGATTGATCGACATTTCCTGAATGGGAATGTACGCTGCTGTTTTAGCACCGATATCAATCAGAGCGCCCCTGGGTTCTATACTAAAAACTGTACCCGCGACTACATCGCCCGGGCTAAAGTGATAGTCATATTTATCTAGTAGGGCTGCAAAATCTTCGTGAGTAAAGCCGATGTCTTTGACTGTGGTTTTGAGATTGACCATGCGAATAGTTTCCTAGGATTTCTCTCCTTCATGTTTTTCGTTTGTGCCGGCAGATATTAGAGATTTTGGTGAAAAAGCGGTTAACTTCTTGCAAAATCTTTTACTAAAGTCAGTTTTTGCTAACTTTTGCCCGCTGCAACTCCGCATCCGGGCTTGCCACTGCTATTGCTGCAAACTCTGCGTTAAAGCGTTTAATCTTAACATTCAGAGTCAAGTAAATCATTATAACTTACCCGCATACTGCTTTATAAATTAATTTCTCTGAGTTTAGCTGCCAGTAGCGCAAGATGCGGGGCTTTCTCGATCGCAGGGATCGGCCGAAGTCGCACTAGCGTCAAAATCTGAGGGAGTATCTTGATTCTGCGGACAGTTGAGGGGATTCTGAAGGTGATTTAGGGTATCTACAAAATCTCGGATGCCTCGAAATTGTCTGTATACCGAGGCAAAACGGACGTAAGCGACTTCGCTGAGCGGCCGCAGGTGCAACAGCACCAGTTCCCCAATTTCTGAACTGGCGATTTCCCGGAGCGATCGACCTTGGAGTTGGGCTTCGATTTCTTCTGCGAGGGTTTCGAGCTGGCCTGAAGACAAACCTGTTTTTTCGCAGGCGCGAACCAGTCCCCTGACTAATTTTGACCGATCGAAAGATTCGCGCTTCCCGTCCCGCTTGATCACCGTAATCGGCACAAATTCTATGCGTTCGTAAGTTGTGAAGCGGTGCTGACAGCTCAAACACTCGCGCCGCCGACGGATGCTTTGACCTGACTCGGCTGAACGCGATTCGAGAACGCGGCTATTTGTGTGTTGACAGGAGGAACAGCGCATGATTGCTGATTGTAACAGGCGTTGCTAGCAAATTGCCATTCATCTCACCGCGCGGGGTCTGATGAATGGCTGGACTAGAAAAATTACTCAGGATACAGCGCCCAGGATGTGTTTGACTGAGCTAAACCTAGTTCTAGACTGCTGTTTGATGACTGGGCTCGATCCCCCCTAGCCCCCCTTAAGAAGGGGGGGACAAGAGCGCTAGAGTCCTCCAACTATCAGGGAGGGGACAGGAGTTTTATCAAAGTCCCCCGACAATCAGGGGGATGAGAGGGGGATCGGGCCTCTGCTATAAACGAGAGATACAAAGGTTTTGAGACCGTTGTTGACACCCCTTGGCTGCCAGCGTATAGCTAATTATTTGCCAATCCGGGGCGGTTCCCGAAAGGCGATCGCAAAAAATAGTACACCTAAGGCTAAAGCCAGAATCAAAATGTAAGCAACGCTTTCCATGTTAAATTTTCCCTATCTTCCCTTGCCGTATTATTTTATCTTAATTAGTGGTTTGATTGTTAACTAAAAAAAACCCGGTTTCTTGAAGAAACCGGGTTTTCGTGCACCGGGATGTTTCCCGGTGTACTCTTCGGCGGCAGAAAACTAGATAGATTCTTCTCTTCTTGTGCTCTTGTCGCCCAGTTTTTGGAACAAGCCCCACTCGACTTGTTCTTCCAAGTCAGCCTCAACTCCAGCAAACACGTCGCGGAAAATAGTCCGAGAACCGTGCCAGATATGGCCGAAGAAGAACAGCAAAGCAAAGCAAACGTGTCCGAAGGTGAACCAACCGCGAGTTGAGGTACGGAAAACACCGTCAGAATTCAACGTTTCGCGATCGAATTCAAATACTTCACCCTGTTGGGCGGCGCGAGCAAACTTCTTAACATCTAGAGGATTCTTAAAAGTTTGACCGTTCAGTTCGCCACCGTAGAAGCTGACAGTAACTCCGCTTTGTTCAAAGCTGTATTTTGATTCAGCACGGCGGAAGGGGATGTCAGCGCGAACGACCCCATCTTTGTCCGTCAAAATTACTGGGAAAGTTTCAAAGAAGTTCGGGAGGCGCCGTACCGACAATACCCGACCTTCGTTGTCAGTAAATACTGCGTGGCCCAGCCAAGTTTTAGCGATACCGTCGCCGTTGACCATTGCGCCAGCACGGAACAAACCACCTTTAGCAGGAGAGTTGCCCACGTAGTCGTAGAAAGCCAATTTTTCGGGAATTTGCTCGTAAGCTTGTTGGAAGGTTTGACCGGAGGCTAAGCTAGCTTGAGCTCTGCGATCGATCTCTTGTTGGAAATAGTTGCCGTCCCACTGATAGCGAGTCGGGCCGAAAAGCTCGATCGGAGTTGCAGCCGAACCGTACCACATCGTACCCGCAACCACAAAAGCTGCAAAGAACACAGCAGCGATACTGCTAGAAAGTACAGTTTCGATATTCCCCATCCGCAGGGCTTTGTAAAGACGTTCCGGCGGCCGCACAGTCAAGTGGAACAAACCGGCAATTACGCCGACTACGCCCGCTGCAATGTGGTGAGCTACGATCCCACCCGGATTGAACGGATCGAAGCCTTCAGGGCCCCAAGCAGGCGCCACTGGTTGGACGTGACCGGTCAAGCCGTAGGGGTCGGAAACCCACATTCCCGGGCCAAAAAGTCCGGAAAGGTGAAATGCCCCGAAGCCGAAGCAGAGCAAGCCGGAGAGGAACAAGTGAATGCCAAACATTTTTGGCAAGTCGAGGGCTGGTTCGCCGGTGCGAGGATCTCTGAAGAGTTCCAAATCCCAGAATACCCAGTGCCATACTGCTGCTAAGAACAGCAAACCAGAAAGGATGATGTGAGCGACGGCGACGCCTTCAAAAGACCAGAAGCCGGGATCGACGTTACTTTCGCCGGTGATGCTCCAACCGCCCCAAGAACCGGTGACTCCTAAGCGAGTCATGAAGGGTAGCACGAACATCCCTTGACGCCACATCGGGTTCAGAACTGGGTCTGTGGGATCGAAAACTGCTAGTTCGTAAAGGGCCATCGAGCCGGCCCAACCTGCCACGAGGGCAGTGTGCATTAAGTGTACAGAAATCAATCGGCCTGGGTCATTTAAGACGACTGTGTGTACGCGATACCAGGGTAGTCCCATTGACTGCGGTTCTCCAAGGTGTAAGTGATGATGTCTATTTTGACGGAAAAATCAGATTCTCAATGCCGTGCAGTTACCTGCGGGCTTTAAATTCTGCCTTTTGCCGAATCCTTTCTACCTTCACAGGTGGAGGCATAAAAATGAAAGTTATTTAAAGAAGTGTATCGAGTCCCCAGTCCTTTTGCAAGAGTTTTAGCTGTAAGCTACTTTTAGGGAAACGTAATTCAATGCCCGATCGCGCGATCGCGTGCATCCTTTCGCAAAATCTGTCCCAGCCGCGCCGCTTTTGCAACACAATGCACCCAGCGCTGCCGGGAACATTAGCATCAAAGTGAATCCCAAACTCC
>NZ_JAEQCI010000100.1:0-27234 GCF_020738565.1 Microcoleus sp. PH2017_12_PCY_D_A
GGATTACCCATGGGGCTAGAAACCCGGTTTCTACGACTTTTGCGACGAGGAACGATAAATTACGCAAGAAACCGGGTTTCTGAGGTCTGCGCGCGTCAGCAAACTCAAATTATATTTGTAGGGAGCGGCACTGCGTGTCCTTACTCGCAACCAGTTAATTACTGTCTTTGGTTCTAGTAATTTCGAGAGTAATTCTGCCGCCGAAGTCGGGGATGGGAGCGGCCGGTTTTGAGAGCTGTACTTTGACTTTTTCGAGTAAAGGCAGTTCTAAAAGCGCTTGGGCGATCGCATCTGCTAACCGTTCGATCAATAAAAACTTCGAGTTTTTGACTAACTCTTGAATCAGAGTAATGGCACTCCGGTAATCCAGAGTATGTTCAATATCATCACTTTTGCCAGCTTTCGACAAATCTAGCCAGAGAGTGACATCCACCTCAAACCGCTGTCCCAACACTTGCTCTTCCGGCAAATAGCCCGTGTAGCCGTAGCAGCGAATACCTGTAAGTTGAATACAATCCATTGTGAAATAAACTAAAAGTGCATTGCCTATACTAATTTGTATTAAACCAGATAAAGTTCTCCTTCTCTTCCCTCTCTTCCTTTCTCCCCTCTGCGCCCTCTGCGCCCTCTGTGGTTAAATCACTCTTATTCTATCTTAAATATCAAAGCTGCTCTCCCTTCTCCAACCTGTCCAGAAAATCCTCAGCAACCTGACACCATTTATTTCTCATGCCCGCATCTTCTGGCTTTTCTGTCAAGGTGCGACCTTGTAATTCTGGATATTTATTGTAAAATAATTCATCTACTTTATGATAAAAAATATCCGGCTCAATATTAAGATTTTTGCGGCGCTTGCCAATCTTTTCTTGACGCGCGATTTCTGCATCCAAAGACGGATTTGGAAGTGGCTGGAGTTTTGGAAATTTGGGCATTTCAGGTAACTTTGGGAGAGTAAAACCAGATTTTATCGCACTAAAGGCTAGAATTCCCGGCAATAAAACTACGCTTAAACTCGCTAGGCTTTTCCAAGGAATTAACTTAAATTTGCTGGTGTTGCTGTTAACTACTTGATTGTTTTGCACAACAGGAGGAGTGTTGTTGGTAGCCGTTTGAGTGGTGTGTTTGAAGGGGCGCCCGACAAAGTTCACCGTCACCATTTGGGAGATGATGTTGCCAATTTGGGATAATTTTGGATCTTTGAGGGCTTGGCGGACTTCTTTTGCAGACCCGTAGCGATCGCCCGGTGGTTCTGCTAGCATCTTATCCAACACAGTCCCGAGGTTTTGACTGACGGTGACGTGCGATCGCCAATCCCAAGTTTTCTGATTAACATCGTACAGTTTTTGAGGCTTTTTGCCGCTTAGCAGCACCAAGGCGGTGACGGCTAAAGCATACAAATCGCTAGCGGGAGTAACTTTTCCGTGTCGCATTTGTTCTGGGGGCGAATAACCTTGTTTGCCGATCGCCGTTGCAGGTTGTCCGCTAAACTGAAATACGGCCGTTGCTGCGATTTGCTTGACTGAACCGAAATCAATTAAAAACGGTAATTTGTCAACACTGTGCTGAATGATGTTGTCGGGCGAAACATCGCGGTGAATTAAATTGCGGGAATGGATGTATTCTAAAACTGGTAAAAGCTGAAATAGCAGTTGAGTAACTTCGGGTTCGGTAAAATTTTTACCTTGCTGCTGGCGGGATATAAGTATTTCTTCGTAAGTTTGACCGGGGATGTAGTCTTGAACTAAAAATAAAGATGGATTTCCGTCTAAATCGGTTCGCAGCAGTTCTCGAAAGCGGGGGATTTGCGGGTGTTGGAGGTGGTAAAGCATACTCGCTTCGCGATCGAACAATTCGGCGGCTTTTGGGCTTTGAACCACCGGGGAAAACTCTTTGAGCACGCATTGTTCGCCGTAGCGGTTGATATCTTCTGCGAGGTAAGTGCGCCCGAAGCCGCCGCGGCCTAATTCGCGGATGATGCGGTAGCGTTTTTCGAGGGTGGAACCTGGGGCGAGGGGGGAGGGGTTGGACATAAACCAGGGCGGATTGTTCGATTTGGGGAGTCGCGGAGCACAGTATAGCTTATTGTAGCTAGGTTTGGTTGAATGCGAGGGCGATCGTATATTAGATTTGAATTGCATAAATCTTTGATTGATCGACCGCTGATTTCAAGCAGATTAACGCAGATTAACGCAGATATTTTCAAGAAGAGCGAGGGAAAGAAAGCAAAAGCTATATTAAAATACTCAGACTAATCAAATTTATTTTTATTTACAGGGGAAATCAATCTGGAACTTATTGTTAGCAATAGAAGTTAAGCTGGTGGGTTGAAAATCACATATTTAGTTACGCTCAATTAATCCGAAATGGTGCTTAGCCATTTACAAAAATCATCGTGTGTCATTGGATGACGTTCGCCGGATTTCTCCAAAACTTCCTGGACTACTTCAGCCATTGTTGGCTCATAATCGGGGTGTGCTTGTTCGATCGCTCCAAGTATAGCATTTTTGAGATTGATTAAGACTTGGCAGTAGTCATCGTCAGCCCAAACATCAGTTTCACGGATATAGCAATCCTACGTTTGCATTCAAATTATATTTTTTTGACTGCATTGCGATCGTTCTTCTCGCTTATAAACAGAACGATCGCACTTTTCTATTCTACAACTCCCGATGAGTAAACCCCTTCGCATCTTGCCCCACATAACTCGCGGCAATATGGCCATCTCCAACGACTCGATACTTATAAGTAATCAAACCTTCTAAACCAACCGGCCCGCGAGGCGGCATTTGCTGCGTGCTAATCCCCACTTCTGCGCCGAAACCGTAGCGGAAACCGTCAGAAAATCGAGTCGAACAATTGTGATAAACTCCGGCCGCATCTACTCCATTTAAAAATGTTTCGGCGGCTTCGCTGTCTTCGGTAACAATTGCATCTGTGTGTCGGGAACCGTAAGTATTGATGTGATTAACTGCTTCTTCTACAGAATCTACTATTTTGATTGACAAAATCAAATCGCTGTATTCTGTAGACCAATCTTCCTCATTTGCTTCGGCAATATCCAAGATGGTGCGAGTTGGTTCGTCTCCCCGCAGTTCGACTTTTTTTTGCTGCAAAGCTTGGGCGACAGCGGGCAGGAAATTATGGGCAATATCCCTGTGAACTAACAAGGTTTCAATGGCATTGCAAGCGGCCGGATACTGAGTTTTGGCATCGACCGAAATCTCTACTGCTTTCTGAATGTCCGCTGCTTTGTCTGCGTACAAATGACAAATTCCGTCGGCGTGTCCCAGGACGGGAATTCGGGTATTTTCCTGCACGAACCGCACGAAGGAATTAGAACCTCTGGGAATAATCAAATCTACATATTCATCCATTTTTAGCAGTTCGATGGTTTCTTCTCGGGTGGTGAGCAACTGCACGGCGGCGGGATTCACTGCGGTTTCTGCTAATGCTTGGTGGATGACTTTTGTCAATATTTCGCAGGAACGGACGGCTTCTTTCCCGCCTTTGAGAATGACGCCGTTGCCGGATTTGATTGCCAAGGATACTATCTGAATTAAGGCTTCTGGGCGCGCTTCAAAAATAATGCCTAAAACGCCTAAAGGACAGGTAACGCGCTTCAGAATTAATCCTGCATCCAATTCGCGGTGGATTTGGACGGCACCAATCGGATCGGGGAGTTTGGCAACATCTCGCACGCCCGCGATCGCACTTTTCAACTTTACTTCATCCAACTTCAGGCGATCGTACAGCGGTTTGGCAATTCCATCCGCCTCAGCAGCTTGGCGATCGGCCGCATTCGCCGCCAAAATGTCCGGCGCAGAAGCTTCTAAAGCCTTAGCAATCGCTTCAATAGCTTGATTTTTGGCATCGGCGGACAAAACTGCCAATTTCCTAGCAGCTTGGCGGGTTTTTTGGGCAATTTCAATAATCGACATAGCAGTAAGTTTTAAAGAGTTTTGATTTTTGGGTTTTGAGGTGGGAATTGAATTCCACGAAATTAATTCGGCGGGCGGTTTTCAATCTTAACAATTTACAGGAAATTATATATTTTTGTTGAGACCCTTTACCGCGCTCCGCAATTACAGGTTAAAACAGTGAAGTATAGATAAAATCCCACGGTGATTACCATTTGTCAATAACCTTAGGAGATTATTATGTCATCTCAAGCTCCTTTACGCAAGGCAGGGCGATCGCCCAAAGCCGGCATTAAACTGATCCAGAAAACTGGTGGAAATCTCGTTTTAGCTTCCGGCGTCACCATCATCCTGCTATGCGGTATGGTGTTGGCGCTATCCTTAGCCACAGTTTTCATTATCAACAGTCCCGATCCAGTGGCCGGATTGGCGATCGCACTTCCCATAACCCTGATTTTTAACATCGCAGCTTTTTTCCTATCGCCTTACTTGATGGACTTAACCCAAAATTGGCTCTACAATACCCGCTGGGTTTCCCTAGCAGAAATAGAAAGCCTGAGTCCCGAAACAGCAAAAGTTATTCAGAAGGTTTGCAAACAGAAAAACCTCACTCAGCCGCGTTTAGGAATTATCGACGACCAAAACCCCACAGCTTTTACTTACGGTTCCTTTCCTAACAGCGCTCGCTTAGTCGTCAGTCAAGGTCTTTTCACCTATTTAGACGACGATGAAATTGCCACTGTTTACGCCCACGAACTCGGTCACATCGTCCACTGGGACTTTGCAGTAATGACTTTAGCTTCGACTTTGGTACAAATTACTTACTTAATTTATACTACAGCTCAAAGGCTCGGTCGCAGCGGGGGAGACAAAGCAAAAGATGCGGCCGGTACTGTAGCTGCTGTTGCTTATTTGTTTTACATCGCCGGCACTTATTTGTTGCTGTATTTGTCGCGGACGCGAGAATATTTTGCCGACCATTTTGCCGCCGAAACTACCGGGAACCCCAACGCTTTATCGCGCGCTTTGGTAAAAATTGCTTACGGTATTTTGGAAGAAGGACAAAGAGCAACGGAACCCAGCCGCTTGTTAGAAGGAACTCGCGCTTTGGGCATTTACGATGCCAAAGCTGCGGCATCTAGCGGTACTGCTTACCGGATTTCGTCGGAACCCGAAAAAATTGGGCGAGTGTTTCTGTGGGATATGTTTAATCCGTGGGGTTGGTGGATGGAATTGAATTCGACTCACCCGCTGACTGGTAAGCGAGTTCGCGCTTTGAGCACCTATGCAGAACAATTAGGCTTGGATATTGAGTTTGATATGGGACGGATTGTGGGCGAAGGCCGCAATTTGAGCAAGCGGAAATTGTACGGAAATTTCTTTTTCGATTTGCTGCTGTACAGTGCGGAAACTTTGGGGTTGGCGGTGGGTTTTGCGATCGGCATTTCCCTCTCGGCTGCGAACCCGATGATGATGGTTGCTTGTCCTTTAATCGGTTTGGGCGCGGGAATTTTAGTCAAAGCTTTGGTGATGTTTCCGAATTACGCACAAGCCGAAGAGTTGGATGTTTTAACTTTAATGTCTGACCCTTATGCAAGTCCTTTGCGCGGTCAACCTGCGAAACTGCAAGGCGAATTAATTGGTCGCGGTGATGCGGGTTATGCGTTTGGTTCCGATCTGAAATTGCAAGACAGAACGGGGATGATTTATCTGCGCTACGCTTCTCGTTTTGGGCCGATTGGTAATTTCCTTTTTGGGATGAAACGGGTTAAAAGTTTGATCGGGATGGATGTTAGTGCTTTGGGTTGGTTCCGCCGGGGTGTGGCGCCTTGGATGGATTTGATTCAGCTTGAAAGCGATAGCGGAACGGCGGTTAACAGTTATCACCGTTTCTGGTCTTTTGTGATGGGGATTTGTGCGATCGCGATCGGTATTGCAGTTCTATTTCTGTAATTTCCAGCTTAAGATTTGAAAGGACTGAAGTCCTTACTACAAACCTGGTTCGTAGTGAGGACTTCAGTCCTTTTAAGTCAGGGTTAAGGACTAGAGGATTAGTGTCAAATTAAGCAATATATGTCAGAAAGGGCGATCGCCCTACAGGATAGCTACGCTTCACGCCCCTGTGTGCAATCATCGCCCTTTGAGATGGTGGAAATCGATCGGATTGTCAGTGGAAACGGAGGTTGGAGTGACAGGAGGGTTAAGGGAATATGCTTGGTGGGGCGATGCCAAAGGTCGGCTTCGCCTACGCCCGTCAGAGCAAGCTATGGGATAAAGTATTGACACACTAGCTAACTTGTATAATAGAGTTATTAGGAGGATTATGAGAGATTAAAATGCTTTAAAAGAAGGATTGCTGATGGCTCAGGCTCGGATATCAACTATCAAAAACTATTTACGGTCGAAAAATGATACAAATTACCACGACTGAATTACCCCAAACCCTCCAGACTCTATTTATAGAGGTCGAACGTACCAAAACCCCCCTCACCATCATCCATGAAGGAAAACCATTAGTGATTATCTATCCTGCCACTACCGAAACCCAACGCCCCGCATTTGGCACAATGAAAGGAAGCGGTGAAATATTAGGAGATTTAATTGCTCCTGTCGCCCAACCCTGGGAGGTTTTAGAATGAAAATTTTACTCGATACCCATATTTGGCTTTGGTATTTACTCGGCAACGAACGCCTATCGCTCCAACTTCAAACGGCCATTTCCGATCCTAATACTGAACTTTGGTTGAGTCCAATTAGCATTTGGGAGACGCTCATCCTTGCAGAAAAAGGACGGATATCTTTACAGCCATATCCGGTTACATGGGTTAATTTAGCTTTAAAAACTTTGGAAACTCGTGAAGCCCCAATGAATCATGCCATTGCCATTTTAAGTCGCGAGATTGCACTACCCCATCAAGACCCCGGAGACCGATTTATTGCCGCCACAGCTATTTACTATGGGTTAACATTAGCTACAGTTGATGCCAATCTTACAGGTAATTCGGTGCTACAAACACTCAGTTAGGCAATATTCTATATTTCTGTAGGCGCGATCGCACTTTTTTGCTGGGACGAGATCCCTACAGGATAGCTACGCTTCACGCCCCTGTGTGCAATCATCGCCCTTTGAGATGGTGGAAATGGATCGGATTGTCAGTGGAAACGGAGGTTGGAGTGACAGGAGGGTTAAGCGAATATGCTTGGTGGGCGATCGCACTACTTTCTTTCACGCAATGCCTTTTCAAACCGCTCCGTCAGCATAATCATCATCAAAGGCTCTGCGATCCCCCCGAAGAATGGAACTGAGCGTATGATAGCTAATAACATAAGCGTTGGGTCAACTGTTTTATTAAGAGTTCCTAAAATTGCTCTTTCTGCGGCTTGACGGGTATATGAACGACAGATAACATTCGCATTTTTCATGTACACGTCAATCCGATCAGATGCGTTATTTACAGATATTAACTGAAGGTAAATACGATCTCCTGGATTCAATAACTGAATGCTTAGATCGAGGCTATGCTGACTCTGTGATTTGCTAATTTCCCCAAAACCCACTGCCGGCTGAGTCTTTATACTGTAACCAATAATCTTTGCCTTATCATCCAACCGTATCAAACATGGTTGATTTCCAACTGCTTGATTACCAGAATTAAATACTTCAAGATTGAACAGAAACACAGAGCTTGCCTGTTCTCCTGAATATTTTATCTCTAATTTAGTGCGAATTGTATCTGAAAAAGACAATAATGAGGAAGCATCGTTAATAATGCAATCAACTCGTCTCACTTGACTTGTTTTTTTTGCTATCCACATGGATACTCCTGCCGTTATAACCGAGCCACCAACCCCACCAAGGATTGCCGCAATTGTAGGATTTTCATACCAATTCATCTATTTTGTTACTCCCGATTTTGTAACACAATAACTGGCAAAATATATGTTAAGATTCATCGTGGAAACTACCACATAGTTATATTTTTTTCATTATCCTTGATAAATTAAAGCTTTGCCGACTCAAAAATGTTCAATTTTGTTGGCAATTTTGTCTCCCATTCAAACTCGCAAATCGAAAAATGTTGGCAAATGCCAGAAAATGTTGGAAAAAGTTAGGTATAATACGGAAAATCACAACATCTGCGATGCCGCATGAATCTTAAGGAAGTGTTACAAATGGCTGATGAGATGGTATTTGCCCAAACTGGTAAGCATCTTGATGACTTACAAGAGGCGATTCTGCGGGGAACCATGCAAAGTGAGAAATACACCAAAATTGCCGAGGAGAGTCACTGTAACGAGAGTTATGTTAGGGATGTTGGATCAAAATTATGGCAAATTCTCTCAGAAGGATTAGGGGAAGAAGTAAGTAAAACAAATTTACGATCTACAATGGGAAGGTTTATATTTTCAAATGTCTCTAACTTTAACAAAGAGGCTATAGCGATTGGTAGTTTTGAAAAAGATGTTGTAGCAATTGATAGCTTCAACATCTGTGGAGAAGCTAGACACCCGCCAAACATACCAAACTCACACCCACAAAATCAAGAAACCTCGCATCAAGATTTAAGCCAGATGCCACAATTAGGTGCTTTCTACGATCGCACTTCCGCACTCAAAACCCTCACAACCTCGATTCTACAACAAAACAACCCCCTCACAACCATCACCGGCATGAGCGGCATCGGCAAAACCACACTAGCAGTACAACTCGTCCAACAAATCAAAGACGAGTTTGAATACGTCATTTGGTGCAACCTCGACACATCCCCCACACTCCCGGAATTTGAAGCCAACTTAATCGAGTTTTTCTCCCACTCCCAAAAGCAAGATTCACCGACAACTAACCAGAAAGCATTACCCCTAATTAAATATTTACAAAAACATCGCTGCTTAGTAGTCTTAGATGACCTTCACAATTTGTTCAGCAGCGGCCAATTAGCAGGAAAATATAAACCAGAACACGAAGAATATCGCTCTTTATTCAAAAAAATAGAAAAAATATCCCATCAAAGTTGCTTCCTACTAATCGGTTGGGAACAACCCAGAGAAGTTACTCAAATTAAAAACCAAAATACACACATTAACACCTTACAACTCAAAGGTTTAGATATCGCAGCCGCACGGGAAATACTCAGAGATTATGGATTAGCAGACATCGACAACTGCTCAGCACTGATTCACCGCTACCAAGGCAATCCCTCCTGGTTAAAAAGCGTCGCCACTCTGATCCAAGAGTTGGGCGGATGCGTGACAGAGTTATTACCAGATGATACCATATTGTTGCCGGAAGATTTGAAAGATGTTTTACAGCAGCAGTGCGATCGCCTATCCGAACTAGAAAAACAAGTCCTCTCCTTGTTGGCGAAAGCAAGCGATACAATTAACCTCACCCAATTGCTAGATAATAGCCGAATTCCCGCATCAGACTTGGTAAATGCGCTGCAATCTCTATCGCGGCGCTGCTTGATTGAACAACAAGCAAATTTTTACACAATTTCACCTGTACTGAGGCAATATGCGATCGCCCAGAATCATCGCCGTAATATTTAACCGTCAAATTAACTTTGATTAATAGTCCCTATTTAAGTTATACTAAGGCAGGGCTACTGATTTTTATTCGGAGCATTACGCCCATGGCCGTACAAGTTTCAGAACTAATAACAATTGTTAAAGAAGAACGCTTTACCTTACCAGGTTATTATACTTGGGAGCAATTTGAGGCGCTACAAACCTTAATAGAAGATGCCCCAGGCTTGCGAATAACTTATTTAGATGGGTGTGTGGAGTTTATGACACTAGGCGAAGACCACGAACAGATCAAAAGTGTTTTGGCTATATTTATAGGACTTTACTTTTTTGAGAAAGGGATTAATTTCATTCCTGTAGGGAGTGCAACTCGCAGAAACCAGGCAAAAGACGTATCCTTTGAACCTGATGAGTCTTATTATATAGGTTCAAGGAAAGAGCATCCCGATTTAGCCGTGGAAGTGACGATTTCTAGCGGTAGCACAAATAAACTAACTAAATATCTGCGACTTCGCATCCCAGAAGTTTGGTTTTGGGAAAATAATCAGTTGGCTGTCTATCGGCTGCGCGACGATGATTATGTGCAAGTTTCAAGAAGTGAGTTTTTGCCGGAGTTGGATTTAGAATTGCTGGTACGCTGCGTTTTGATGCCTTCAATAATTGAGGCAAGGACGGAGTTTCTCAAGGGGATTCGGCCGCAGTAATTCGGCGATCACAATATGCCGCTATAAGACTCGGCGGTTGAAACCGCGGCTAGACAAACGATGTCCGGATGGTGCGCGGACTATAGAGATATAAATTAGATAGAATAATTAGTAGTCACAATTCCATTGTTTGCCATGACGCTTAAAGAATTAGAGCCTCAACTGCTGGCACTCTCTGACAACGATCGACATTAACTTATGAGCTAGTAATGCCTTGCCTAAATGCTTCAAAACTTGAAATGCCGATCGCAATAAATATTGAATGCGCGCGCGATCGTCCTAGGAGGGACACTTTTACAAAATATCTGGTAATTGCTCCCCCGCATCCCTCACAAAAATTGATAAAGGCTATATAAATGCGGTACGATCGATTTCAATACCGCTCTCAACCAATGCCATTAAGCTCGCAAACATGACAGTCAAAATTGCTACAATCATTTTGTTGTCGATCGGATTAACTTTAGCGGCAAGCAGCGCCAGCCACAAAATCAGGCGTAACTTAACAAATTTTGCCGCCCAAACGGAAAATAGGGAGGAGACAAAGACTTTGCAATCTATTATCGATCGCACCGCAAAACTAGAAAAAGTAGCACGAGATTTCCAATTTCTAGAAGGCCCGATTTGGCATCCAGACGGCTTTTTGCTGTTCAGTGACATTCCCGCCAATACTATTTATAAATTCGCCTCAAATGGGAAAGTTGAAATATTTCGCCGCCCTTCGGGAAAAGCCAACGGAAATACTTTAGACAAACAAAACCGCTTAATTACTGCCGAACACGAAAATCGGCGCGTATCCCGCACCGAAAAAGACGGCAAGGTTATCGCATTGGCGGATAGATACGAGGGCAAAAAACTCAACAGCCCCAACGATTTGGTTGTGAAATCCGACGGCAGTATTTATTTTACAGATCCGCCCTACGGTATTAATAAAGAGCAGGAAGAATTGGGTTTTTACGGTGTTTATCGGCTCGCAGCAGACGGTAAATTGACTTTGCTGGTTAAGGATTTGGTGCTGCCTAACGGCATCGCTTTTTCACCGGACGAGCAAAAACTTTATGTCAACAATTCGGAAGCGGGATACATTGCTATTTTTGATGTCAAACCGGACGGAACTGTGACAAATCAGCAGGGTTTTGCTGAGCTAAAAGATGCGAGTAAAAGCGGAGTTCCCGACGGTTTAAAAGTTGATGTAGAAGGGAATGTTTACAGCACCGGGCCCGGGGGAGTCTGGATTTTTTCGCCGGATGGCAAACTTTTGGGGAAAATTTCTGTGCCGGAAACTGCGACTAATTTGGCTTGGGGAGACAGAGATTACAAAACGCTTTACATTACCGGAAGTAAAAGTCTTTATCGAATTCGTTTAAAAATTGCAGGCCGTTTGTAGTGAGGACTTTAGTCCTTCTTTCTGAGGACTGAAGTCCTCACTACAAACACTTTTAATTAGGGGTAATTGCAGGGCTGTTTCATTCTATGAAAGCCCCAGTCCGACAGGGGTTGAAACCCCTGTCTCAAAGCTAAAGTCCTCTCTTTCTTGACTGAAGAAATGATTAGTCCTCTTCAGAGGACTTTAGCTATTAGCCAGGGACTTAAGTCCCTGGCGGGTTTCGCGAGAATGAAACAGCCCTGGGGGTAATTGACCGGGCATGATATAATTGTACTTTTGAAAATCAGTCTTTCCCAATCTCAAATCTCAAATCTCAAATCTCAAATGGTATTAATTGCTCGCTTGCACAAGTTTCTGACTGCGACTGTGGATGAAAAATCCCGATCGCACGCAATATTCTGGTTGATGCTGAGCTTGACATTTGCCGCAGTTTATGGTGTTTTGGGAATTGCTCAAGCCTTCAGCGCCGAGTATGTGGTGCAAGACGATGCGAGGCAGCACGTTTTCTGGATGATGCGGTTTGTCGATCGCCAATTGTTCCCCAACGATTTCATTGCTAATTACTTTCAATCAGTCGCCCCCGCCGGATACAGCACTCTCTACAAATTAGCAGCAACCATCGGCATTCACCCGCTATTTTTTCACAAAATATTGCCGCTATTTCTCGGCTTAATCTCCACCTATTACTGTTTTGGGCTTTGCTTGGAAATGCTGCCAGTGCCGCTGACTGGATTTATCGCTTCTTTGCTGCTAAATCAGCATATGTGGATGACAGACGATTTGGCTTCCACAACGCCCAGAGCTTTTATCTATCCGATATTTCTCGGTTTTTTATATTATTTGTCGCGGAGTTCGTTGCTGCCCTGTTTGGGAGCGATCGCCCTAATTGGATTATTCTACCCTCCCTACGCCTTAGTTGCTGCTGGCGTGTTAGTTTTGCGCCTGCTAAGCTGGGAAAACGGCCGTTTGCGCTTGTCGGGCGATCGCACAAATTACCTATTTTGCACTACCGGTTTGGGACTAATCTTTTTAGTAATGCTGCCCTACGCCTTGGATAAATCGGAATTTGGCCCGACTTATACCGCAGCAGAAGCGAAGCAAATGGGCGTATTTGCAGCCGACGGCAGAAATGCTTTTTTTCGTCCAAATCCCGTAGATTATTGGCTGACTGGTAGGGGTAGCGGGATGTTTCCCAAGTCGCTGTTTACGCCTGTAACTCACTGTGTGGGGCTGTTTTTACCGCTGCTGTTGTTTTGGCGATCGGCTTTTCCGTTAGCAAACCAGATTCAAACCAAAATTTGGCTGTTGCTTCAGCTATTTTTAGCATCCTTGGCGATGTTTTTGGCGGCTCACGCTACCGTTTTTAAGCTGTATCAGCCTGGACGCTATACTGCGTACAGCTTGCGCTTTATTGTTGCGATCGCAAGTGCGATCGCCCTGACGTTAATTATCGATGGCGTCGGTAACTGGGCATCAAAAACTGAAACAAAATTCAAGTCAAAAAATCTAGTTGCACTAATTACAATGGTGATAATTGCGATCGCCGTTGTGCTTTATCCCTGCTTAGTTGAAAAATTTCCCACAGTCGGCTATGTAGAAGGTAAAATGCCCGGTTTGTACAAATTTTTTCAGCAACAACCTCAAGATATTGTGATTGCTTCGATTGCCCCAGAAGCCGATTATCTGCCAACCTTCAGCCAGCGTTCGGTTTTGGTGGGAAAGGAATATGCCGTGCCGTATCAGAAAGGCTACTACAGCCGATTTTTGCGGCGGATTAACGATTTGATTCGCGCTCAATATACGGGCGATCGGGCTGTATTGCAAAACTTCATTAACATTTATGGAATTGATTTTTGGATGCTCGATCGCAATGCCTTAACTCTTAAATATGTAGAGGATTACGGCTGGATCGAAGACTTTGATTCTACACCGGAAGCTATACTTTATCTCAAACAAGGGAAAGTTCCTATTTTAGCACAAGCAATGACGAATTGTGCGGTTTTTGAGAATCAAGTTTTAGTAGTTTTGCAAACATCTTGCATTGCCAAATTAACCTCTTGAGTTGAAGCGGGCGGGCTCAGGGGCCTACCCCACAAGAAAACTAATTATTTGTGGAACAGGCCGGAAAGCCTGTTCTTGAGAACGGAGATGATATCAGTTATAATTCCCATAGGAGATGATGGTGCGGTTCAATGACACAAGTTCTCGATCGCGAAATTCTCGATGGGCGAGTGGTGCTCAACGGCACCTGGGAGCAATTCAAGTTAATCCAGAAGGGCTCCGAAGATTCCCCTGGGGTAAAATTGTCTTTTTTTGCAGGTGCGATCGAAATTATAATGCCGGGATTCCAACACGAAAATTTTTCGGAAATCATTGGTTACTTGGTGACAACTTTTTTGCTGGCGCAAGGCATTAGGTTTTATCCTTCTGGTTCAATGACGCAGGAAAAGACTGGAGAAGTTTCAACCCAAGCCGACAAATCCTTTTGTTTGGGACAACCTAAGTTGATTCCCGATTTGTGGATCGAGGTGGTTTATACTAGCGGTGGATTGAGCAAGTTGCCAAAATATCGGGCTTTGGGTGTGCCAGAAATCTGGTTTTGGGAGGATGGTACTTTGCGGTTGTATCACCTCCGCGAAGATGGATATGAAGAAGTAATTCAGAGTGAATTGTCAGGATTGGAAACCCTGGATATTGATTTGCTAAAACGCTGCATTTTGATGGGCGAAACTGATTTGGCTGAAGCGGTAAAGGTTTTTGGGCAGGGAATCTCGACTAGATCCGAATGAAAAAGCCTAATACCCAGGTACTCGACTTCTTCAAGAAGTCGGGTACCTGCTATTTCGGGTAACGAGAAATCAAGTATTTTGTAGGGGCAATCCCCCTGGGGTTGTCATCCCCTATGGCTGTCTTCCTAATAAAAGCTAAATATATATCCGCAGTCAAATTCGTACAGAATGAAAATTGCCTAAAAGTCGATCGCAAATTATCCATACAGCATCCATACAGCAAAAACATGGCAACACTTTACGTTAACCCCCAAACAGGCAGCGATTCAGCAGCCGGCAGCCAATCAGCCCCATTCAAAACGATCGCCCGCGCGCTCAAATCCGCTGCATCGGGAACAGTTATTCAGCTTGCAGCGGGAACTTACAGCGCAGCCAGCGGCGAACAATTTCCCTTAGACATTCCCTCAAAAGTCAAAGTAATCGGCAATGAAGCCAACAAAGGAAGCGGTACTCTAATTCAAGGAAGCGGCAAATTTGTCAGCCCCACCGCTGCGAGTCAAAATATCACCATACTGCTAGCAACAGATGCGGAATTGCGGGGAGTAACTGTCACAAATCTCGAGATTCGCGGCACCGGAGTCTGGATAGAGTCAACTTCTCCTACTGTGGCTAACTGCACTTTTACGCTTTGTAAGCGTGAAGGTGTTTTTGCCACAGGTACTGCTAATCCTGGCATTCTAGACAACAAATTTGTGGAAAACTCGGCGGCTGGGGTAATTATGGCTGGAAGCGCTCAAGGCGTGTTGCGGCGCAATGTTTTTCAAAATACTGGTTTCGGCATTTCTCTGCAAGCTCAATCGGCTCCTTTGATTGTTGACAACCAAATTGTCGCCAATCGCTCCGGTATTGTTTTAACGGGGAGCTCTAAGCCGGTTGTGCGGAAAAATCGCATTGAAAAAAATACCGAAGATGGTTTGACTGCGGTGGAAAAATCTCTGCCAGATCTTGGTACGGCTCAAGATTTAGGAGCCAATATTTTTGCCAACAATGGCGAATTTGATTTGCAAAATGCTACTGCGACTAAGATTTTTGCCCTGGGAAATACTCTCAATCCTTCGCGAGTAAAAGGTTTATTTGAGTTGGGAAATGTGACGCCAACTCCGACTCCGACTCCAACTCCAACTCCAACTCCGACTCCGACTCCTGGGGGTGTAAAGTTTAGCGATATCAGCACTCACTGGGCTAAGGATTTTATCGATCGCCTCGCTAAGATGAATATTGTTAACGGGTTTCCCGACGGCACTTTTAAACCTGATGAGAGTTTAACTAGAGCTCAGTATGCGGCGTTGTTGGCGAGGGCGTTTGAGTTGGCGCCGCGCCGTGAAGCAACGGTTTTTAAGGATGTGGCGGCGGATTTTTGGGCCCAAAGTGCGATCGTCAAAGCGAACCGAGCTGGGTTTTTGGTTGGATACCCCGACAGCACGTTTCGCCCGGAACAGAATTTGACTAAAGCTCAGGCGATCGTATCATTGGTAAACGGCTTGCAGTTTAAAGGCGGCAATCCTAATTCTTTGAGCGTTTATGCCGATCGAGCTTTAATTCCCAGTTTTTCCACCGACTCCATCGCCACCGCCACAGAGCGCAAAATCGTAGTCAACTATCCCGCCCGCGACAAGCTTTCCCCCGCCCGCGACATCACCCGCGGCGAGATATCCGCCCTCGTCTACCAAACTCTGGTAGCCACAAACCGCGCACAAGCCATTAACTCTCCCTACATCGTCTAAAGGTACGTAGTTGCGCTTCAGCGCTCTTTCTGGGATATCGGAAAAAGCGAAGAGAGCCCAACTACGTACCTGAAAAATAGCCCCTCTCCCAATCTCCCCCTCTCCCCCTCTCCCCCTCTCCCCAAGTCTTGACTTCCAAGTGTCCAAATCGTTTTATGATAAAAATATTAAGAAATTCAGCAATCTTTAAGGTTCCACTCTCAGATTATGGCTAAAATTCAATTCTCCCGGGGTATAGACGAAGATACTGTACCCGAAGTCCGCCTCACCCGTTCTAAAAGCGGAGCTCAAGGCACTGCGACGTTTATCTTTGACAATCCCAAATCTCTCAGCAACGATAGTACCCAAGACATTACTGGAATGTACATGATCGACGAAGAAGGCGAACTTCTGACTCGCGAAGTTAAGGCTAAGTTCATCAACGGTCAACCTGCGGGTTTGGAAGCTCTTTATCTGATGAAAAGTGCCGCTGACTGGGAACGCTTTATGCGTTTCATGGAACGCTACTCGGAAACAAACGGCTTAGGATTTAGCAAGGCATAATAGATAGTTGGTAATTGGTAGTTGGTAATTGGTAATTGGCCGAGAGCCGATTGCTGATTGCCGATTACTTACGACAAGAAACTATGACGCAAATTCCTCACCCCGATTTATCTAAAATAACCGTAAATTGCGCTATCATGACTGTTAGCGATACGCGCTCTGCTGACACAGACAATAGCGGTTTGTTAACGAAAAAGTTGCTGAAAGATGCAGGTCACTCTGTGGTAGCTTACACTGTTGTGAAAGATGATGCGGCAAAAATTGTATTGCAAATGCAGGCGCTTGCCCAGCGCGAAGATGTGGATGCGATCGTTTTGAGTGGCGGGACGGGTATTTCTCCACGAGATACTACCTACGATGTCATGGAGAGTTTGCTCGACAGGATTTTACCTGGATTTGGCGAGATATTTCGGTTTTTGAGCTATCAAGAAATTGGTTCGAGGGCGATCGCCTCTCGCGCGGTTGCAGGCGTGTATCAAGGCAAGTTAGTCTTTTCTCTTCCCGGATCTAGCAATGGCGTGAAACTAGCTGTCGAAAAGCTAATTTTACCAGAGTTAGTTCACTTGGTGCAGCAGTTGCGGGGAGGCTAAGGGCGGTCGATCGAGCTTTTAGCCGATCGCCCGCCTTGTGGTAAGTTAAGAGCGATCGGCTACACCTCGATTTTGTAGTTGAGTTGATGCTCGTCACCGGGTAAGCCTCGAAAACCCCAATTATGCTTGGGATTCTCAAAAATCGTGATTTCTAAATCCTGTGTGGAAATTCCAAAGGGCTGCAATCGCTCAAACAATAAACGAATCAACAGCTTTTTCATCTCGACACTGCGTCCTTCAATCATGCTCACCTCAACAATCGTGTAACGTTCTGTGCGCCCTGTAGGATAAAAAAAATCAGAGGAGTCGAACAGAAAAAATCGATGTGAACGTTTATCAGGCGGATATTGGAGTGCATCTATCACACAGGAATTAATCACATCGGAGAGTTGAGGCTTAATAGGATCGAGATGCTCTCTCAAGCCGGATATTTTGACCTGTACCATAATTCTATGTATGACAACAACTCTCTATTAAAACCTAATTACCGCGCTTTAATTTGTCGATAGCACATAAATTTAATGGTGCCAATAAGTTCGTAGTGAGGACTTCAGTCCTCATAGTTTTATGTTTTATGAGGACTGAAGTCCTCACTACCAACCTGGAGCTGACATCAAGCGATAAAAATCCCAGCAACCTTGTCTCCATTCATCGTCATCCGTGCCACAAATTCATCTCCACCATCTGCAAAACTCAGCTTCCACAAATAAACCTGAAAACCCTCTTGTGTCAACTCACCAAAATAACTAATTGAATATCCGTTTTGCAGGCGCGAACCGAGTTCATCGCTAACATGATCGAACATTTCTTGTGTAATTCCCGCTTTGTAGCCTGCATCGCCCACCGTAGTAAAAAGCTCGTAATTTTTCGATGCAGTAGCATCCAAAATAACCTGCAAACAATCAATAATTTTTTGAGGAGGGGCTGTCGGGTTCATGATGATATCCTTTATTTAGGGTTCTCTCAACACGATCTAGCTAAGACTGCTGTCTAAGTATTAATTCTACCACATTTGCGATCGAATCCAGTTTTCGAGCATCATTGACCGCCAACATTTTTGGCACTAAAATACAGTAAGGACACGGGAGTGCCGTGTCCTACCCAAGCATCTCAAATACAGTCAACTAAAAACTGCTATATCGCCTCAGCAACAATAGTCCGGTGTCGGAGAGTATTGCAGGTAATAGTCGGCGCCGCAAAACCAGAATCAACCAAAGCCTGCTCAATATTCAACCCAAAATACTGATCCAAATAAGGCTCCGTACTCTTGAGCAAAGTCAAAATATAAGGAGGCATTTTGGCATAAACTTCCGACCGAGGATTCATATCCATAATTGTCAAATGTCCGCCAGCCCGCAGCAAACGCCTCGCTTCCCGGAATACTGCCTTAGAAGCTTTCTCCGGCAGTTCGTGACAAACTAAACAAATAGAAACTAAATCAAAAGAAGCCGCAGGTAAACCAGTAGATTCAGCAGCAGCGTGCACCCAAATTGGAGATTTTTGATTAGAAAATTCCGCTTCTCGCTGTTGAGAACGGTATTGAGCAACCGACAAAAAATAAGGCGACAAATCCACCCCAGTCATCTTTGCTTCCGGATAAACATCCCCAAGCGCAAACGTACTCATTCCCACACTGCATCCCAAATCCACAATATCTTGCGGTGTTTGGGAAATTTGAGCTTTGACGATTTCGTGATAGCTAGCGCGGAGTTTAGCATCGCCTTCTGCACCCGCTTCCGGCCAAATTCCCGCATGAACTGCACGGGCTGCAACTTCAACTTCTGTAGCAGCTTCCCAACTCATATTACCTTTTTCATAAGCGTGGAATGAAGTTAGATAATATTTTGGGTAAACCAGATCGGGATTTTGGACGCTGAGCAATTCTGCATCCCAATTACGCTCTAAAAGTGCTTGCGCTTCTTCTCGCCAATGCACTCCGATTTTTTCGGCTCTGTTTATCATCATTTCCCGCGCTTGGTGCTTGGCTAGAGCGGCCAAAGGTTTGATGGAGAGTACGCCATTTACTAAACGCGATGCTAATCCCGGAGTTTTGTTAACTGCAACAGTCATATTTTATATTTTTTTGTTTTGCGCCACCTATTATAACACATTTTGCTAATTTTTAGTGATTTTAGACAATGAAACTTTACAAGGTTCGTAGTGAAGACTTTAGTCCTTTCTTGGATGCGGAAGGGAGTCATCACTACAAACCAATCTGTCCTTTCTTGGATGCGGAAGGGAGTCCTCACTACTAACCAATCTGTAATTTTTAGTGATTTTAGACAATGAAACTTTACAAGGTTCGTAGTGAGGACTTTAGTCCTTTCTTGGATGCGGACTAAAGTCCTCACTACAAACCAATCTGTCCTTTCTTGGATGCGGAAGGAAGTCCTCACTACAAACCAATCTGTCCTTTCTTGGATGCGGAAGGAAGTCCTCACTTGGATGCGGAAGGAAGTCCTCACTACAAACCAATCTTAATCTTCGGACATGATATTACCGGGAAATCTGGAATCGGATTTGCCGCAGTTGGAGTATTTGGAAGAACACTATCAAATATGGTTATTTAGGAGTTTGTTGTGAGCAAGTCAATTGTGGAATTGGTTGACAATTTGCCGGATTCTGGGATTACTGTGATGATGCTCAAGTCCCTGGATTTTGTGGTTCCGGGAGAATGGAACAATTTATCTGGTTTTGATAATACTATTCGATCGCTCACAGGGGAAACCGATCGCGCTTTAGTGCAAAAAATTCGCGCCCGGGCGATCGAGCTTTACGCCAACTCCAACGAGCCCTATCAAGGCGCAGTCAAGCTTTACCAGCTTGCAGACAGCGCTGACAGTGCCTTAGGCGCGACGGCTATGGCGAATAAAATCGGCGAAAAAATCGGCTTTCTGTCGTTTATGAGCCGCCTGACTCCCAAGGCTGACACCACTCAAACGATCGACTTGTGCGTCAAAGTGGCGATCGAGCTCATCGTCTTCTGCAAGCTCAACAAAATTTCCCTTGACAACGTGGGAAGCTTTACAAATTACTTATCAGAATACAAAAGCGAATCTCTAATGCGGATGGCTGCATTAGTATGCGCTGACGGCTTAATTCCCCTCGGCCCTGACTTCATTCGAGTAGCGCAAAATACCCTAGGTGGATTGAATCCTGCAACCTTGCAGCAAAACTCAACATTCCAAAACATCAGCAACCTAATTCCCGGCGCCAACAATGCACAAAAATTCGGATTCGTGACAGCAACATTCGCCTCAGCCCAAGGTTGGATGAACAATTTAGTGGTATCTCGCGGCTTAACACCCGCCACAGTTTTAGGCAATCTCAAGCAATACGTCGATGTTACCGATGACAAATTGGATTATGTCGCCGCATTTTTGGACATGACTACCAATTATTACGAGCATACCGGAATTCAGACAGTTGCTCGCCAATTGATCGATCGCGCTTACGCCGAAACATTATTCGCCCGGATGTAAGCTGCTGAGATTAATCAAATGCGAGGTGCTATATCATGCACCTCGCATCTTTCCAGATGATACTTCTAGACGCAAGCGCAGTCAGAAACCGGGTTTTTTACGAAAATTATTCGTTGCAGCCCGCCCATCAGGCAAAAAACCCGGTTTCTTTGGTCTCCATGCGAGTTGTCTCGTCAGAGAAAAAATGTTACCTGTGAAGTCAACGGAAAAATGCGATCGCCATTCAAGTGAAAAATTCAAGCAAAAACAACAGTGCGATTGCCATAAACCAAAACACGATTTTGTAAATGATATCGCACCGCCCTTGCCAAAACAACCCTTTCTAAATCTTTACCTTTCCGAACCAAATCGGACACTTCATCGCGGTGACTCACGCGCACAACATCTTGCTCAATAATCGGGCCAGCATCTAAATCTGGCGTCACATAATGAGCAGTCGCACCAATAATTTTTACCCCCTCTTTCATAAGCCCTTTCGTAGGGATTCGCCCCCCACAAACGCGGGCAAAAATGAATGGTGAATATTAATCACAGTGGGAAAATTCATCATAAAATCTTGACTCAATATTTGCATATATTTCGCCACAACTACTAAATTAATGTTGTATTTCTTGAGAGTATCTAACTGTTGTGCTTCTTGAATAGCCTTATTCTCTTTATTAATGGGAATATACTCAAAATCGATACCATACTGTTCGGCAACGGGCTTTAATTTTTCATGATTGCTGATAATCAAGGGAATTTCACCCGGGATTTCCTTAGAGCGTTGTCGCCAAATCAAGTCTAACAAACAATGATCTTGGCGGCTTACCCAGAGCGCAATCCGTCGAACTTCCTCCGAGAAATGTAATTGCCAATTTGCTTGTAAATCCTTGGCAAGTTCCCTAAAAGCATCTGTCATTTCTTCGATGCTTAAGTCAAAACCGTCTAATGGCCATTCCAGACGACTTAAAAATAATCCTGCGGTAAAATCTGTATGGTGATCGGCATGGATAATATTGCCATTATGGGAGGCTATAAAATTAGCAAGTAAGGCGACAAGCCCTTTGCGATCGGGACAGGAAATCAAAAGAGTTGCAGTCGGGCTAGTCATGGTATAATGGCAAGGGTATTAATTTTTAATTGATTATATCAGGATCATCGCGATCTCGCGAGACAATTGCCTAATTTTCTCGTTCCCCGGCTCTGCCTGGAAACGCAGATAACTCTTGCTTTGCCTTGCCTTAACCATCTTACAAACCCTCGATCGCCGCAATGGGCAGAAGCAGATACAAAGTAATATATTCCGACAACCAACCGCACTTCGTAACTTCTACAATTATCAACTGGATTCCTGTATTCACTCAACCCGAAATAGCACAAATAGTCTTAAATTCCTTAAGTTTTCTGCAACGGGAGAAGCGTTTGGCTTTACACGGTTACGTGAAAGGTGGAAAATCACTTGCACTTAATCGTAACTGCTTCAGACTTGTCAACGCAAATGAGAACTTTTAAATCATTTACAGCTCGCTCCATAATTGACTTGCTTGAAAAAAACAAAGCTACCAACATCCTGGATCAGCTCGAATTCTATAAAAAGCTACACAAAAAAGACCAAAAATACCAGCTATGGCAAGAAGGGTTTCACCCACAAGCTATTTTGAATGAGGAAATGCTGTTGCAAAAATTGGAATACATTCACAATAATCCTGTCCGGCGCGGCTATGTGGACGATCCGGCTTGTTGGAGATATTCTAGTTATCGAAACTATATGGATCGGGATGGATTGTTGGTAGTTGATTTGATTGATTTTTGAGTGTGATGATTTATTTGAAGGAGCGATGCAGAGGCTGTCGATTTGCGTTCCCAGGCAAAGAAAGCCGGGGAACTAGGCATTTGAATGACCGAGGCAGAGCCTCTGGATTTGCGTTCCCAGGCTCTGCCGGGGAACGAGGGATAACGAGGGAAAGGACTGAGGCAGAGCCTGTGGATCTGCGTTCCCAGGCAGAGCCGGGGAACGAGGGATATTTAAAAACGCAGGATTTAATTACCAGCTAAAATCTCTTCCAGTGCTAACTTCAGCGTTGGATACTGATATTGAAAACCGCTCGCCAAAGTTTGTTTAGGCAAAACTTTCTGCCCTTCCAACACAACTTTAGCGCCATCTCCCAACAGTAATTCTAAAGCAAAACTTGGCACCGGCAACCAAGAAGGCCGACTTAAAACTTCCCCTAAAGTTTGGCACAATTCATTCATCCGCACAGGATTCGGTGCTGTTGCATTCAAAACGCCTTGAACTTGCGGATTTTGGAGGGCATACAAAATTAAATCAACCACATCCTCGCGGTGAATCCAAGAAAACCACTGTTTTCCTGTGCCAATCGGGCCGCCTGCAAATAGTTTAAAAGGTGGCAGCATTTTAGCTAGGGCGCCTCCCATTCCTAAAACTATTCCCAGCCGCAAAATTGCTAGCCTGGTGCCCGCATTTTTGGCAGGTTGGGCTGCTGCTTCCCAGTCTTTGCAAACTGCTGCTAAAAAATCGTTTCCCGCAGGGCTGTTTTCGTCAAACTCGGCGGTTTCGCTGGTTCCGTAATAGCCGATCGCACTTGCGCTCACAAACACCGATGGCCTAGGATTAGCATTGACGATCGCCTCTACCAATTTTGCTGTCGTCAATCTGCGACTGTCCAGAATCGCTTGCTGGCGCGCCTGAGTCCACCTTTCCTCCGCAATCGGCACCCCAGCTAAATTAACCACAGCGTCGCAGCCCGCGATCGAATTTTGCCAATCACCAGACTCCGCCGGAGTGTAGGCGACAACTTCCAAATTTGGATAAGCAGAAGCCGGGAAAACTCGCCCAGCTTTCGCCGCATCTCTACTCAAAACTACCACTTGATGTCCGGCTGCTTGCAGCTTCTCCACCAGCCGGGTACCTACAAATCCCGTTGCTCCCGCGATCGCTACTTTCATATTTCTTCCCGCACTTCAAACAGCAGTTTACACGATCGCCCGAACCAGTTTTAAATTCTATAAAAATAAATAGCCCGTTCGATCGCCTCCCCACAAGCCCAGTGGATTTTCATTAAACTGATAAAGGACGCTAGGATCGAAAACAATGCCTGCAAAAAAACCAAAGCTTCTAATTGCTGCTACCGCCGTCGCAGCAGGTAGCGCCGCGGTCTACTTTTACGTACACGGTTTGAGCCAACAAGTATCCAACCCCCAAGACAGCGCCAAAGTTGTACCCGACGAAGCAATGATGGCCGCCTTCATCTCCCCCAATCCCCAAGCGCTGTCCCAGTTGCAGCAATTCGGCACCCCGGGCGCTCAAAAGTTGGTCGGTGGGGGTTTGAAGGCCTTTCAAGAACAAAGCTTGGCAGGCACTCAAATCGACTTTGAGAAAGACTTAAAGCCCTGGCTGGGGGGCGTGATGGTGGCTTTGTTACCCCCAGATGCTACTGCTAAAACAGATCCTCCTAAACTGCTCGTTGTAGTCAGTGTCAAAAATAAAATTAGCGCTTGGAATTTTGCGAATAAATTAAAATCTCAGCAAGGTGCCACAACTCAAGAAACTGAGTATAAAGGAGTTAAAATTTCTGAGATTGCAGAGCCAACAGGCAAGCGCTACAGTGTGGCTTTGTTGAACGACCAATTAGTGATGGCTCCTTTGAGAAAGCCTGTGGAATTGGCGATCGATACTTTTAAAGGTGCACCCTCCCTCGCCACGCAGCAGAGTACAACTAAGTTTTTTTCTGAGAGTGCTGGTGTAAAGAATCCGATCGCAACTGTTTACATGGCTGACTATCCTGCCGCGATGCAGCAATTGAAAGCTAATTTGCCAGATGATTTTCAATTGCCTTCGACAGTGCTTTCCCAGTTTAAACAAGTCAAGTCTTTGGTAGCGGGAATTGGGGCGGACAGTTCGGGATTGAGAGTAAAAACCATCGCTCAGTTAGACCCCAAATTCGCGCAGCAAAAGCCGCCAGTCGGATCGAAATTGTTGCCCAGATTTCCCGGCGAAACCATTGCTTTAGTAGGCGGTAAGGGACTCGATCGCCTTTGGGAGCAGGCCACGGCTGAAGCAAAAGACAGCCCGGAAGTTGACAGGGGCATTGAGCAGGTGAGGAGTAGTTTTAAGCGGTTGGATTTGGATGCGGATCGTGATGTTTTTGGCTGGATGAATGGGGAATTTGCGATCGGGGCGATCGGTTCGGAGCAAGGTATTTTGTCTCAGTTGGGGATGGGGGCGGCGATGATTTTTGAAACGAGCGATCGCCCCGCCGCGGAAGCCACCCTCAAAAAACTCGATGCGATCGCCAAAAGCAATCCTACAGTCAGCGTCGCCCCCAGACAAGTGCAGGGAAAAGAGGTTACAGAGTGGCAAATACCGCAGCAAGGCACTTTATTCGGGCACGGTTGGCTGAATGAAAATTCTGTATTTGTCGCTTTCGGCGGCCCTTTAGTCGATGTCATCACCACAGCGCCGCCGCAACCGTTAAGCAGCAGTCCCAGTTTTCAGGCGATCGCCACTGCTTTACCGCAAGCCAACCAAGGTTACTTTTACATAGATATGGAAAAAACCATGTCATGGGCAAACCGTTATTTGCTCGCAGTGCAGCCCAATTTAGTTTCGCCGCCCGTCGCTGAATTGCTCAATTCTCTCCGAGGAGTCAGCGTCGCCACAACTTCGACAGAACCCACAACTGCTCAGCTCGATCTGCTTTTTGCCTTCAAATCTAACAATTAGGGAATTGGGAATTGGGAATTGGGAATTGGGAATTGGGAATTGGGAATTGGGAATTGGGAATTGGGAATTGGGAATTGGGAATTGGGAATTTTTAACCAATGACAACTGACAACTGACTAATGACTAATGACTAATGACTAATGACTAATGACAAAAAAAAGTTGCTGCCTCTCCAGGGAGGGCAGCTACTCAAATAAAGCATTTTAATGTCTCTCAAAAACTTCTGGATTAACCTTCAGACGTTCCCGACTTATTCGGCAATTGCAAGTCATCAGGATCTACATAATGACAAACTGCTTTGTCCATGCAAATCAATGCCCAGCCGGATTTATCAATGCTCATCAACTTGTAAGAAGCGGGCTGAATAAAGAAACCTTTGTGGTTGCGGGTTGCTGGTTTGATGTTAACGTGGCTGTCAGTGCTCATGTCGTTACAACTCCTAGTATTTATGGTAGTCAAGTCTGAAAACCGCTGTGTCGGTTTGTCGATCGTCTAAGTTTTCAAATACTAGCACTGACTTGCTGAGTTTTCCATAAAGTTATTTATTGATTTATTACGATCTCGTAATAAACCGCAAACCAGATTTCCTCGATCCCCGCCACCAAATCGACTTGTTTGCGCGGTTACGGCTCCAGAAGCCACTGTTTAACGCGGGCGAGACTTTTCCAGTCCGGTTTTCTGCTTAATCCTTCTTCAAAATTTTTTTTAACTTCCTCTAACAACTCTTCGGAAGCCATCAGGAGTTGCTGAGCGACTTCTACGTGGGGGCGCACCCCTTTTTCTTTGAGGTCGAGGATCGCCACTGCTAGGTTGATGCGAGCTTGGGGGTCGTGAGGGTTCAATTTAACGGCGGTTTTCGCTGCTTTTTGAGCCGATGTGGGTTTATTTTCCAAAAGGTAGAGCCACGCGAGGCTAGCCCAGGCATTGCCATTTTTGGGAGATTTCTCGCACAATTCTTTGAACACGGGGATCAGATTAGCAGGGGCTTCGCCAGCTTGGTAGCGATCGAAACCGTCTTTAAACATTTCTTCAGGGGTCATTCGATTTTGGATTTTGGATTTTAGATTTTAGATTGATTGAAAGCATCCGTGCGGGACACTCCTAAGTCAATCCGAGGTTCTGCAATTGTGGATTTTGGATTCAATAATTGCTTGAAAGCATGGGGTGCGGGACAAAGGAAGCGCATCCGAGGCTGATTGTCGATCGCGATTGTCAGCAACTAGCTTCAGACCAATTACCGATGCCCGATGCCCCTACTCCCAAGCAATTTTCCCATTTAAGCAGAAAAAGAACTGCCACAACCGCAAGTTTGAGTAGCGTTGGGGTTGGTAAACTTAAAGCCGCCGCCGATCATGGCATCGCTGAAGTCGAGAACCAAACCGTATAGATAAAGAATGCTCTTGCGATCGCACACTACCTGAAAACCCTCGTAGTCGAACACTTCATCGTCAGATTTCACAGTGCTGGGGTCTGCGAAATCCATCACGTAAGACATACCAGAACAGCCGCCCTGCCGCACCCCTACCCGCAAGCAGAGGTCTTTACCTTGTTTTTCTCGAAGAGCTAAAACTTGACGAACAGCAGAGTCCGTCATTTGAATGCCCCGCTGTTGGGAAATCGCTTGAGTCATAATTTTTCGAACTCCTGAGACTGTCGAATGTTAAGAGTTTAATCTTATCCATCAATTGTACAGGGAATCCCCAGTGTTATAATTTTTTTGTGGCGAACCGGGGCAGTACCGGCGTTGGGCTTAAAAAGCTTCATGAAAGTTCGTGCAAGAACTAGCCACATTTGATGCTATCTGGTGATGGGGACAGCTTAAGCGCTGCCACAGCGAGCTATGAAAATT
>NZ_JAEQCI010000101.1:0-25787 GCF_020738565.1 Microcoleus sp. PH2017_12_PCY_D_A
TTGCTCTACAAATCTCCATCCTCTGAGAGCGCACTCTTGTTGTAGTCTATCTTTGACTTTAGCTGTGGGTATTTGGACAAAGTTTTGATTAGTGTTTTTCCCCATATTGACTTCTTGCTTCTGTCCTTTATTCCAGCCAAAAACTACGACATTGATTTGGTGATTTTCGCAATAACCCATGATGCTTCTAACTGCTTTATTTACTGCATCTCTCATCCTTCTGGCGCGAGTTTCTGACAACTGTTGCAGTCTTTTTGAGGAAAAACCTTTGGGTAACTTGTATTGAGCGTGCGCCGATTGCACTCGCGCTTTTTCCTTATTAAACCACTGGTTCCAAGACTTCAACTTTCGACCATCAATGATGAAAGGCTTACTATTACTAGAGACACAAGTCAACCAGTTATTGATGCCGTGGTCGATTCCCAAAACCCCTGTTACTTCCAGACTACAACTAGCGGCTTGTTCAGTTAGACTTTCATAAACATACTCAAGCCAGACTTCGCCATTTCTAGGGATTAGCCTGAGTTCTTTAATCTGGCAATCTTTCAGTCTTTCTGGTAAAGGCGCCCAGAGCGCATCTGTCCCAAAGTGTTCTTTGCCCTTGGTTCCTAAAGGCAACCTTACCCGATTACCCACTATTTTTAAAGCTTGACCAGGATAGGAAACTTGGTACATCGCCCCTTTAGTTCTGTACTTTGGTAGCCTCGGTTTTTGATTGAGTTCTCCTTTCTTGGCTAACTTTTGTAGGGTTCGGAAAGAACTAAAGGATTCAGCGACCGATTTTAAAGATTGTTGCGCGACTTGCGAGTAGAGTAAGCCGTAATTCTCGTTGCCTTTGGCAATTTTGTACAAATCTGGGTATTTAAGTGCACCTTTGTCCTTAAAGTACCGTTGCCGACTTTCGTAAGTCCCGACATTAAACAGATTGTTTGACCACCTCAACAGTTGCTCGACAATGGTTTTGTCGAGTCCTGTTAAATGCCAAACGTCTCTTTGTACTGCGTACATCTTTTTTTACCCTCCTTGATTGATTGTACTAGAATTGGTAAATATTTAACTGGCAGGATCAATCCTGCAATGCCCTTTCATCCCTGGACTAAAGTCCCAGGGTTTTCAGGGTATTTCTTATAAGGATTCACGACCTTTTGCAGTCTCTACTGTAGCCGAAAATCCCGGTGCAGTCAGCGCGCGTAACGGTTTGAGCGTAAATCCCCATTGTACTTTTTCTGATTGTCCGCCCCCCGATATTTTAATTGTACCGGGAGGACTAGGCACGAGAAAGTTAATCGATAATTCAGCAGTGATTAATTGGATCAAAGATTGTTCGCAAACAGCAGAATTAGTGTTGTCTGTTTGTACGGGTTCGCTGCTGTTGGCAAAAGCTGGCTTGTTGGGAGGTTTGGCCGCAACTACACACCATGGGGCATTGGATTTGTTGAGAGAATTAGCTCCGAATACAACTATTATCGAAAATCAGCGATTTGTTGATAACGGCAAAATCATTACATCTGGGGGAATTGCTGCGGGAATTGATATGTCTTTGTATGTTGTCGGCAAGCTTTTGGGAACAGCGCAAGCCACACAAACAGCAGAGCATATGGAATATAAGATTGGGAATTCGTAATTGGGAATCCAGTTAATTGCACATTTTATTTGCACGGACACGGCAATGCCCATTCGTGTTAATTCTAAGTTTAGGCGTATTCAGAGACTGCTGTTTACCGCCGAGGCTAGATCCCCCCTAGCCCCCCTTAAAAAGGGGGGGACAAGAGCTTCAAAGTCCCCCTTTTTAAGGGGGATTTAGGGGGATCTAGACTAAGCTAGAAGCGAGATTTGTGATTAATTTTAGTCTTAACTTGACACCAATAGCTGTGTCCGTACCTAGCTAATTAAGAATCTTCGCCCCAAACTCGAAGCTGAACATAAACTAATATCAAAGCTATCGCCATCAGGAAAGTTGCGGCTGCGGCTGCATAGCCAAAATCAAATTGGGAAAAAGCTTGCTCGTAAATATAATAAACTAGCAAATTAGTAGAGTTCAAAGGGCCGCCGCCGGTGATCACATAAACTTGCTCGAAACTCCGCAGGGTAAAAATAGCTGTAGTAATGGTAGCAAATACTAAAGTCGGCCGCAAACCGGGTAAAGTGATGTGCCAAAATTGCTGCCAAGCATTAGCTCCATCTAATTCTGCTGCTTCGTAACGATTTACCGGAATTGCTTGCAATCCTGCTAAAAATACTACCATATTAAAGCCTAATTGTTTCCAAATACTTAGTAAGATTATTACTGGCATTGCCCAAACTGTGCTGCTGAGCCAAGGTATCGGATTTATGCCGATCGCCCTTAGCATATCATTCACCGGGCCTTCGGTTTGAAACAACCACCGCCAACCCAAGCCAACGGCAACTAAAGAGGTAATCGAAGGGATAAAATAAGCGGTGCGGAGAGCTGGGCGCCAAGCAAACGAGCGATTTAGCAAAACCGCCAAACCCAAGGGAATTATTAAACTGGGAATGACGGTCGCGGTAGTAAAATAGATCGTGTTTTGGACAACTTGCCAAAAATCCGGGTTTGTGACTAGGCGCGAGTAGTTGTTGAAGCCAATCAAACGCACTCCCGACTGGGTAAAGCTGCCGCTGGTAAAGCTGAGGTAGAATAAATAGGCGATCGGGCCAATCAAAAAAGTACCCAGAAACAGCAAAGCTGGGGCTAGAAATGTCCAAGCTGCGATCGACTCATTGTCCAACCAGTTAAAACGCCCAGATTTCATCGGAACCATTGGCTTGTAAATTTTAGCTTTTAGTTTTAAATAATATCACAATATAGGTCAATGTCAAAATGAAATTGCTCGATATATTAGCAAATTTACCCACTATAGAAACTGAAAGGCTCCTGCTCCGAAAAATAACTTTAAACGATGCCAGCGATATGTTTGAGTATGCTTCCAACCCGGAAGTCTCAGAATATACAATGTGGTCAACCCACACCTCCATCGAAGACACTAAATATTTTCTCAAATCCCTGACAAAAATGTACAAAAGAAAAGAGCTGGTAGATTGGGGAATCGTCCACAAAGCCGAGAAAAAATTTATCGGAACTTGCGGATTTGTGGAATGGAGCATGACGCACAGCCGCGCGGAAATTGGCTATGCACTTTCTGCGAGATATTGGAGAGAAGGATACATGAGCGAGGCTGTCAATGCAATTATTGAATTTGGCTTTCGGGAAATGTTGCTAAATCGAATTGTAGCTCGATGTGAAGTTAACAATATTGCTTCGGCGAGGGTGATGGAAAAGGTGGGGATGCAATTGGAAGGGATTTTGCGACAGCAGCTATTTGTCAAAGGCAGATATTGGGATTTGAAAATTTATTCGATTCTCAGGGAAGAGTTTTTTGATAATATTGTTGTAGAATCTGATTGAATATTTTTGATGGCATTTATGACAGTTAATCCAGTATCTACTAATTCCAGCGCCAGCCTGATTTCTCCTGAGATTGGGAAAAGTGCGATCGATTCGGCTCATCCAACCTTAAAACTAGGAATTTTAGCTTCGGGAAGCGGCAGCAACTTCGAGGTAATTGCCGAAGCTATCCAAAAGGGACAACTCAATGCTGAAATTCCAGTATTAATTTACAACAATCCCGAAGCTAAAGCCGCAGCCAGAGCGGAAAAATACGGCATTCCCGCAATTCTGCTCAATCACCGCGATTGCAAAAGCCGCGAAGAATTAGATACAAAAATTGTTAAAACTTTCCAAGAATATGATGTAGAATGGGTGGTGATGGCAGGTTGGATGCGAATAGTTACCAAAGTTTTGCTCGATGCTTTTCCCGACAAAGTTATTAACATTCACCCCAGCTTGCTGCCGAGTTTCCCCGGAATTCGCGCCGTCGAACAAGCACTCGCAGCTAAGGTGAAAATCACCGGATGTACGGTGCACATCGCTCATTTGGAAGTAGACAGCGGGCCGATTTTAATGCAGGCTGCGGTGCCTGTGTTGCCTGACGATACCGCAGAAACCCTGCACGCGAGAATTCAGGTGCAAGAGCACAAAATTATGTTAGGCGCGATCGCCCTGATTGCCGAATCTCATTAAAAACATTGTGACTAAAAACCTCACCAGTGCCGCATCTTCCCCGGAATTACCCGTCAGCGACTCGCCCGAAAGTGGCCCGCCGCTGACTCCGCCCAAAAACGGATAGTTGCGAATGACTTAAGTGGTGAAGAGATCAAAATTTTAGAGTCTTGTTCAATCTCCCAGATTCAATGGGAGAGTCAATCTAAAATCTAAAATCTAAAATCTAAAATCGAATGACTGATTCCAATCGCCTGAAATTAATCCTCAAAGAAAGACTCAAAAAGAACATCGGCATCAAGGGAGAATTTTATCTACCTTGCTTGCCATCAATGCTAGATGACTATCTGAAATTACTCTCAGACTTCTTGCAACTTCTGGGACAAAATCTCGACGCCGCGCAAACAGAAAACTTGCGAACATTAATCGCCAACGCCTTAACAGAAGGATTCAAAAATTCTCCCCACGCTAATCTCATAGTCTCATACTTTCCCGCCAATTCCCAAACCGGTTTAGGCGGCGGGATTACTCTGAATACCAAGATTCAAGTCGAATCGATGGCCCAGAAATATCATAGCTGGCCGGATATTCGCCCCGAACCTTTATTTGGCAGCTTTCCCGATGCTAAAGTGATGGCAATTGCAGCGGAATTAGGTGAACCGGGTAAAACAGCTATTTTAGATGTTGGTGCGGGCCCGGGGCGCAATAGTCTGCCTTTAGCTAGGTTAGGACATTCCGTGGATGCGATCGAGCTAACGCCCATATTTGCCGAAAAACTATCATCCGCAGCCACCGTCGAAAATTTGCCGATTCATGTCACCCAAGGCGACGTTTTAGATCCATTATTGAGGATGAAAACCTATCGGTACAAATTAGCCATTGCTACCGAAGTTCTCTCGCACTTCCGCTATCCCGAACAAGTCCGCTTATTCCTCGGCAAAATGTCCGATGCCGTGTTAAGCGGCGGCTTTATACTATTCAGCACTTTCTTAGCTGTCGAGGGCTACGAACCCGATGAAATGGCAAAACAAATGTCTGAATTGTGTTGGTCTTATCTCATCACAAAGCAAGAATTGGAAGCAGCAATCGAGGGTTTGCCGTTAGAAATTATTGCCGATGAATCGGTGATTGAATACGAACAAAAACATTTGCCTGATTCTGCGTGGCCCCCGACACCTTGGTTTGTGAGTTGGGCGACTGGGCGCGATTTATTTCCGGTGCAAGAAACGCCGCCGTTGGAGTTGCGCTGGATACTGGTTAAACGCTTGTAGAATTTGTTGTAATATCATGTCATCTCGCACAAACACAATCAAAAAGGTTCGTAGTGAGGACTTTAGTCCTCTGACGGATGCGGACTAAAGTCCTCACTACGAACCAATTTTATTACGGGTAATTGACCGGACACAATATACAGCACATTCCACGTTTATGAAGTACAGCCCGCGAGCTCTTCGAGTGCCGTAGGGACTTAGGCACTCGCGGTGTCCCTACAAGGGCTAAGTAAGTAGCTCAACCTCATTAAACGTAAGACACGATCTGGGTATTCTGTTTTTTTAGGTGGACTTACCGATCGGACAAATTATTCAACCTGCCAATTACAAAATCCTTCCGTATCTTTTCCTGTTCTAAACGAATGGTTTGGTTCGACAAATCAACAAATAAATCATACTCCTCCGGTGTCAGGTAAGATAAGTTAGCAACCTTGCATACTGTTCCCGGCACAGCAAATTCCTGAAAAGTATCGAAAGTTTCTCGATCCATCATCACAGAAATTGTTTCATAAAAATAAGACCTTAATTGCGAAAGAATCTGGAACCCTTGGGCATCTAAATCGCCCCAGTAAATTATTTGACAATGCCTTAGCCACTCAACATCTTTTAAAATAGCTACATTAAATCCCTTTCCCCACAGCGCAAAGCTGTTGCTTAAATCGGGTAAGGTGCGAAAATTCATCAGATTTTCAGTAATAATAAAGCGGTATCCTTGAAGACTGCGACTTTTAAAGTCAGAGATGAGTATACTCATCTCCGAGGTGCTAATGCCATACTTCACCTGTAGGTTTTTATCCAAAGCTCTGATAGTTACCGATGGCTCAGCATATCGCAAACCAAATCGCTTTTCAAAATCATTTTCTTCTTTGTTAATAGCATCGTCTGGCAGGATAGCTGACAGCAATTCATTCAGAATACCTTGATTTTTTTCGATGAACTTGGTGTGAACATTTATCGGTAGTTCGCGAAGATAAAGGTGAGGTTTCGGATTGTTCTGGAAATACAGGCATACACGCAACAAATTCTCCCATTTTCCTAAGTTTTTGATTACTTTTTGAGGATTTTGATTGAGCCAGATCTTCAATTCAGGAAGTTCTTTTCTAATCCTTGCTACAGCGTATTGAAAATCAGCAACTTCTTGTTCTTTCTTAATAAATTTCAAATAATCTGTCTCTGTTTCAAATACAATTCGGGATGGCAGCGACTGCATACCGTATTTGCGATTGTTCCGCTGTATCAGCTCAACTTGATACCCGCAGCCAGCGTGTTCTTTTGAGCCTTTCAGAATTTGCTGTACGGCTTCTTTGAGTTCCTGGTAGTCGTCGTAGGGAATTTTGCCGCAGGGCAAATCTAGCGGGAAAAAAGGTTCTTCCAGGAGCAAGGATTGCAGGAATGGAGTATAAAGTCGATCGGCTTTCTTTCTGATTTCGTCGGGTGTAATCATAAACAGACACAGTTAATTTGAAGCCATTTGTTTTAGACGCAGCTTTTCTAGGGATATATTATAAACCTTGGAGTCGTTCTCTTCACGGCTGTTTTCAACATAGTAAGCAGAGCCTACATAATCCTCAACAACGTAGATTTTGTCTTTGGGCGTAACTACCAGAAGCTGAAGATTTAATTGTTTAAATAACTCCATTGCATACTTTGCATTTTCTTCATCTAACTTGCTAAAAGCTTCATCAATGACCACAAGACGAAATGACTCAGATTTTGTTTGATCTTGTACTAATCCGAATTGATGGGCAATAGCTGACGCTAGGATGGTGTAGGCTAATTTAGCCTTTTGCCCGCCCGATTTTCCAGAGGAATCGGAGTAATATTCCTTCTGAGTGTGGTCATCTTTATTTTTGACGCTGACTGAGAAATTAAGCCAATTACGCACATCGGTGACTCTTGCTGTCCACCGCTCATCTGACTTGAGGCGATCGATCAGGTCTTTAATTTTTTCAAAGCTAGCTTCGTCAGCTTCAGAAGTTTGCTCAACGCCTACATCACGATAGCACAACACCTTCAATTGATTTTTAAATTCCTTAATTTGGGTGTCTCGGTTAATTTCCGATTGGACTTGTATATAAGTCGAGTCTGTATACTCTATCACTTTTAAGGATTGATTTATCTCGTAAATATTTTGTTTAATTTCGCTTTCCCAGTCTTCTAACGCCTCTTTAAAATTAGAAATAGCGTCACTAATTTTGCGGTCTAGCAGTTCTTTAAACTTTTGTTCCTGTGCGGGTAAACCCTCAATCTCTATCCTTTGTAGCATCTTTTTAAACTCAGGAATCGATTCTAATGATGCGTCAACATTGGTCGTTTCTTCGGGATACTCTCGCTTGTAACTATCCATCTGTTTGTCAATGCTTCTTTCCAAAGAAGTTAACTTGCTATTTGCGTCGTTTATTTGACTCTGGTAAGACTCATTTACTTCAGCTTCCGAAGGATGGATGGTGAGGAGCGTCAGATTTGGATTTTTGAGACTCTCTTCAATTTTAGGAGTATAAATCTGAATCTTTTCGGATGTGCATGACTTCGATCGCCTGTCGCATTCATCCCTCTGTTGTTGGTAAGCGTCGATATCGCGATCGAGATTAGCAATCTTTTTGTCAGCGCCAGTTTTATCTGCGTCCTTTTTCTGAATGTCAGCGCTGACAGCAGCTAGTGTTCTTTTCAAGTCATTTAGGCGATCGCAACTTTCCTCTAACTCCTGCTTTTGCTCTACTAGCTTTTGCTTCTTGCTAGCATCCGGTTTCCAGTCGATCGCAGAAAAATTATTGAATTCCAATAACTTTTCTAGCAGCTTCTTTTGATCCTCGCACTTTTCTTGTGCTGTTTCAATCTCCTTTATCGCTTTTTTTACTATATCAATCTCTGCTTGACACTCCTGCAATTTAGCTTCACAATCCTTGATTTTCTCAGAATTGTCCCATCCCAAAATATATTGACTTTTGTCGTTGATTCTATGGCGATCGTCTTTTTCATGTCTATTCCCCTTTTTCATCAAGCCATTTTTTCTAATAGCATAATTCTCCCGCTCAAACCTATCTAAATCTTCACAACAGATGCAGCTACCAAATGTGTTTAATAAATCATTAGTCAGCCAAGTAATATATTCATTATCAGGTTTAATGTCCAATTTATTAAACAAAGAATTCTTATCTAAGTTTCTAGTTTCCTGATGTAAATTTTTAGTGCAAAGTTTCTCATAAACTACGCGGCCCCGCAGATTAGTTCGATCGACATATTGAGTGAATTTATGGTAATGCCTTTCAGTAACTAGAATTCGCAGTCCAAAGTTGTGCAGCAGTTTTTCGATCGCCCCTTCCCACTCGCCTTCTCCATCCTTTACCTTGAGCAGTTCGCCGACAAAAGGAATTTCCGCCTCAGCAATTCCCAAAGCAGTTAATATCTCTTTTCTGATTTGCAAGTTTACACGAGGAATCTGATTTCTTCGCTGTTTTAAAGATTGTAGTTCTTCGTCTAAATCAGTATATTTTTTTTCAAGTTGTTTCTTCTTAATTGTTTCCTCATCGCGTTGACTTATTAATTTTTTAATTTTTTCGGTAACAGTTTTTTGCCTTTCCCCCGCCTGGATAGCAGAACCATTAAATGTATCCCGGTCACTGCAAGCTGGAAATCCTATACCTTCAGCAATCTTAGTATATTTTTTGGCGGCTATTCTATAATTATCTATCCGTTCCTCTAAAGTCTTAATTTCCTGTTCTAAATCTTTTATTCGCCGTCCTTTATCGTCATTTTCAATGTCTAATTTTAAATTTAGCTCTTGCTGCCGCAAGCGTTTTAAAGCCCCATTTATTTCTAACAAATCATGGTTTACTTGAGTATGTTCCTGTTGTTTCTCTGCAATTACTGTTTGCAACAAACCTCTTTTACGCTGAGCAAAATAGGCAGGAACTACTCGCAATACTTCCTTCACTTCATCCTGATTCCGCTTGACATTTTCGTGGTTGTCAGAATCAGCAATTAGCGGTCTTAAAATCTCTACCTGTTTCTTTGCTTTCTGCATTTCTTCATGGGAAGAAGTTAAGTTTTTATAATAATTAGTTAGCCCTTGTATTTCCTCCTCAAGATTAATTTTGTTCAGCATATGACCGCGCACAAAGTCATTTAATTCTCCAATTTCTTTGATGCTGACAGTCTGATTGAATAAATCGAAAGCTTTTTCAGATTCCACACCAAAGGTTTTGCGAAAGTGTTTGCTGTAGTCAACAAATGTGTCAAAAATTTCTATTTTTGGTTGCAATAAAGACGCTAATTGCTTTTTTAATTCTGGAAAATTTTCAAAATTATTGAAGTGCTTCGCGATGCTGAGTGCACCAGCAGCAACCACAAACAACTTTTCAACTTTCTCTTTTACACACAAAACCTGAGCCAAGGTGACGTGCTGTTCGCATCCTTTGTTATAGAAATAAGCGAGTAAAACTGAATAATCATCTTTGGTACGCAGGTACTTCGGTTTAGATTTGTGGTCATCTTCACTTTTAATTGTGCTGTAAGCTCCGAGTACATAGGTCTTTTCATCTCGATCTCGCTTTCCCTTTTCTGAACCTGAAGCCAAGTTATAATTCCGCTTTTTATTGGGCACCAGCAATGTCAGCAGTGCATCAACCAACGTCGATTTACCCGAACCATTAGCCCCGGTGAGCAAGGAAGTTTTACCGCAGGGGGCGATCGTACCCTGCTTAAAAGTTCCCCAGTTTAATACTTCAAGCCGATGTAAGCGGTATCCAGCTTTGGAATTGTCCTTTTCAAATTCAAACATTTGATTTGCCATGCGCTTTTAACTCTTCTTTGATTTCCTTCAATTTGTCAGCGGGAATTTTAGCTTTGAGGATGCGGCGAACCTCATATTCGCCTTCTGTACCCTTTAACTCTTTTAAAAAGTGCAACTTGACGGCTTGAGCGATCCAACTGTCAAATTTTTTCACACGCTGTACCTGATTAGTTTGCTCTTTAAAAAACGGATGCATTAAATCGTGAATTTTAGATTTAGACAGAATGCAGCGAGTGGAATTAGAGGTGCTGGCCTCAAATTCTAGCAATTCCTCGCGCAATACAACACATAGTAGCGTAACTTCCCAACTCAGGGCGACTCTCCTAACCAGCCTGGGCAGTGTTTTTGCTTGCTCGTCGTCATCCTCGCGATCTGGCTGCTGTAAATAAGCATACCCTTCTTTTTCATCTAAATAAAGTGTCACGCCAATTTTCCCGAAGTATTCTTTGACGTTTCGTTCGTTGTTCAATAGCAAATCCCAATCACTGTCATCTTCATACAGAATACCCTTTAGTAATTTGATGATTGCTGGTGCGTAGGGTGCTATAATGTCGTTTTCTATCATTGATTTACTCTCCTTATCTTTTGAAAATAACTTGTGGCAGTGTCAGGTGCATGAGGTTTTCCTTGTCAGAGTAACTGGCGATGTCTATGCGATCGCTCGCGGAGTCATCGATCGCGTGTTTGCGATCGCCAGAAGCGATCGCCAAATAAGCAATAACTTCAGATAAACCATTTTCCACCGGATACCTCTCAATTATTTCAGCTAGCGTTACCTGATGTTGACTTTCCAACATTGCAGCAATCCGCTGCTTCAATACTTCCTCATCCACATAACAATAATTTCGGAGTTCCTCAAGTTTCTCCGTCGATAAATCGACATTTTCATCGCTAAAGTTGTAGCTTTTAAAGATGCGCTCTTCTGTGGGTTTCCACATCGGTATTTCCATCACCATTTGCACTTCCGGGTCGCCTTCTATCCTGATAAATTCCTCAGTTTCTGGAGGATTATCCACCACGGCAAGTGCTAATTTTTTAATTTGGGAAATCAGTTCTTTCACTCGCCTGTTCTCTGCGATATGCTGTTCTGCCAGCATTTTTCGCAACTGTTCGGCAAGACGATAATTTGATTTAATAATTTTGTCGCTAGCTTTAATTAGACTGCGTTTAATTATTCGTAGTATGGGATTTTTTTTACCCAAATCTTGAAGTTCTGGCAAGCCATATACCCCATCAATCATTTTTTCCAATTCTTCCTGTTTGGAAGGATCTGCCAGAAAATTTCGGAAGGCATAGAAGCTGCGCCCCTGATCGGATTTTCTAATTTCTTCATCCGCATCAATTACCTGTGCGACAACTAACCCCTTTCCGCCCTCCTCTTTTAGCTGTGCCTTTTTCACTTTGTCCGTGATTGCTTTAAAATTTTGCTCGACTTCTCCAAAGTCAGCAAGCAGCCGCCGCGCCACATCATTAGCTTTAAGAAACCACTCTTTGAGCTTAGCTTCGCTGTAGCGCTCAACCTCACCAGTTTGTTCGATGGTGTCGATTTCTTTCTGAATTGCTGCTTTTTGTTTTTCTAATTCCTCCAAACGCACTGCGGGATCTTCTGTACTTTTAGTGACAATTTCTTTGAGCAGTGCAAATATCTCTAAAAACTGGGATTCAGTGCCAATAAACTCTCTCCTCTTCAAATCTTCCAGCCAACCAATCGCCCGATTAGTACCCGGTGCAAGTTCAAAAACCGGATCGTCATTCTTCGTCTGATAATATTTCTTCAAGAACTGATGATCGCTATTGCACCAGGTGTCCAGGTAAGTCTGTGCTTTCCCACAATATCGTTCCGGTTCCTCTTCGCGCAGCTTCTCTAAATAATTTTCAAGTTTTTCTACGAGTTCTGATTGGGAAACGGTAATCTGATTTAAAGACTTGAACTGTAGATATAAAAAACTGATAATTAATGGTGCGTTGTCAGTTCTTAAAAGCTTGAGGCTAGGCTCATTTTTTAAGTCATATTCTATGCTGTCATGTTCCATATTTAAAGGGGATTATATTAACAATTTAATTGTCTTAAAGCTTGAAATTAAGTAGTAGGGTGCGTCAGATCGTAGCTTGTCGATTTTTAATAAAATCACGTATTCTGACGCACCCTACGATATTTTTATCGCACAATTACAATCAAAAAGGTTCGATCGTTCGGACTTTAGTCCTCTGACGGATGCGGACTAAAGTCCGAACGATCGAACCAATTTTACCTAGGAAAAATCTACTATTCAACCTCAGATGCCCGCAGTTGTCCGCAGGCGGCATCTGCTTCTAAGCCGCGAGAATACCGCACGCTAACTGCTATTTTCTTTTCCTTCAAAACGGCAACAAAATTGTTAATTCGATTGGGAGTCGGCCGCTGATATTCAGCTTCCTGAATCGGATTGTAGGGAATCAAATTGACGTGACACTGAAAACCGCGCAACTGACTTGCTAACTCGGCTGCGTGTTCCGGTAAGTCATTTACATTTGCTAAAAGCACGTATTCAAAGCTTAATCTGCGGCCGGTCGATCGCACATATTCGCGGCATTCTGCCATTAACTCACCCAAAGGATAAGGGTGGGCGCTGGGAATTAACTCTTCGCGCAGTCTTTGATTGGAAGCGTGAAGGCTGACGGCGAGGGTAACTTGCAGTTGATGTTCGGCTAGTTTGTTGATGCGGTTGCGAATTCCAACTGTGGAAATGGTGATGTTTCGCTGTCCAATTCCTACGTCTTGATTCAAACACTTGACAGCAGCTACCACATTATCGATATTTAGCAGAGGTTCGCCCATTCCCATAAATACGATGTGGCTGACTCGGCGGCCGAAATCTTGCTGTACTGTCAAGACTTGATCGACGATTTCGTTTACTTCTAAGTTGCGCTTGAAACCGCCTTTACCCGTAGCGCAAAAGTCGCAGCCCATGGCGCAGCCAACTTGGGCCGAGACGCAGACTGTCAGCCGTTTGTCGGTGGGAATGCCGACGGTTTCTATGATTTGACCGTCTGCTAATTTTAGGAGATACTTTACTGTGGAGTCTGGTGCGACCGATCGCAAATGAATAGTCGATCGCCCGATCGGAATTTTAGCAACAGTCTCGCGCCACTGTTTCGAGAATACAGAAATGTCAGAGATCGATCGCGCCCCTTTCTCATAAATCCACTGATACAACTGTTTACCGCGATAAGCCGGTTGTCCCTGCTCCTGTACCCACTCCGTTAACTCAGCTAAATTCGCCCCCAGCAAAGGCGGAATTTTACCCGACTCAACAGCCAAAGCAGCAGTCTTGCGAGACTGATTCGCATCCCTGGAATTACCAGAAGAGTACACCTGAGAAACGGAAGTAGGAGACATAGGTCATCAAAAAATTTAAAAGCACCCTCTATCTTAAAACTTCTCGACCAAAGCGGCCGCCAATCCTCCTAAAGGCGAAGTCTCGATCCCCCTCGCATCCCCCTTAAGAAGGGGGACGAAAGAGAATAATCCGGTTCCCCCCTTTTTAAGGGGGGTGCCAGGGAGATCTGATTGGGGACTCACAAAGAAAACTCCAGACACCAATATCCGCAACGCAAGTTAATTTTCGGCAAAATTCCCCAAATATTGCGTGTAAATGACCGCAGTCACCTAAAATAAACTCTGTAGTTTGTTGGGTATGCAAATTTGACACCTTTCCACCACAATTAATGCAACTTTTATGGTGCTAAATATTCTCGCGCTACCTCTAGGCTTTCAATTTACATCCCCAGGCCCGATTATCTTTCAACTCGGCCCCTTAGCCGTCCGTTGGTACGGACTGTTGATAGCTTCTGCTGTGTTGATTGGGGTCAGTCTGTCCCAATATTTGGCCGAAAAGCGCCGCGTTAACCCGGAATTGCTGGGCGATTTAGCAATTTGGCTGGTTCTGGGCGCTATTCCCTGCGCTAGAATTTACTACGTGGCTTTTGAGTGGCCGCAATACGCCCAGAGACCTGAAGATATTATTGCGATTTGGAAAGGCGGAATTGCCATTCACGGCGCGATTTTGGGCGGCACGATCGCAGCTTTAATTTTTGGGAAAATCCAGCGAGTTTCTTTTTGGCAATTGGCAGATTTAATCGCGCCTTCGGCAATTCTCGGTCAGGCGATCGGACGCTGGGGAAATTTCTTTAATTCCGAAGCTTTTGGCAGTCCTACGGATTTGCCCTGGAAACTCTATATTCCGGCAAACAGCCGCCCGCAGGCCTACGCTAATTTTGAATACTTCCATCCCACATTTCTCTACGAATCTCTGTGGAATTTGACTGTATTTGGGTTGCTGCTGACTTTGTTTTTCCGCGATTTGCAGGGCAAAATTAGATTGAAAACTGGTGCTTTGTTTTTGATTTACATCGCCGCTTACAGTTCCGGTAGAGTGTGGATTGAAGGGTTGCGAACTGATAGTTTGATGTTCGGGCCGCTGCGGACGGCGCAGATGGTAAGTTTGACTGGGATTGTTTTAGGTTTGGGCGGTTTGGCTTGGCTTTATTTGCTCGATCGACCTTTGCCAGATGTGATATCAGCCACGGGCGATCGCACAAAGGTTGCTCCCAAATCCCCAGAGGATCAATAAAAAACCCCAGAGACGTTAGTCTCTAGGGTTCAAAACCAGGGTGCATCTACCATCCCTTACTTCCAACCAAAATAGGTGCATCCGGAAACGCCAGTAAATTTCGCAATTTTTTTTGCAGCCATGAGTTTGACAGAGATTCAATCCCTAATTCCAGGCGTATATATTGTAGGTGCAGGCCCCGGAGACCCGGATTTGTTGACTGTTAAGGCTCAAAAACTACTGGCTGCGGCTGATGTCATATTATTTGCCGATTCCCTAGTCCCAGAGCAAATTTTGCAGGGGGTGCGCGCGGATGCTGAAGCGATCCAAACGGCAGATAAGACTCTCGAAGAGATTGTACCTTTGATGGTGGAGCGAGTGCGCGACGGCAAAAGCGTCGTCCGCCTCCATTCCGGCGATCCCTGTCTCTACGGCGCAGTCGGCGAACAAATGCAGGCTTTAGCGGAAGCGGGAATAGCTTTTGAGGTAATTCCGGGAATTAGCGCTTTCCAACTTGCCGCAGCTAAACTTAAAATTGAGTTGACAGTTCCGGGAGTTGTGCAGACAATTATTTTGACCAGGATTAGCGGCCGAACTGAAGTACCGGAACGTGAAGAATTAGCTAGTTTAGCGGCCCATCAAGGGAGTTTGTGCCTGTATTTGAGCGCCCGCCATGTCGAACAGGCTCAAGCTAAGTTGATGGAACATTACCCGTCTGATTTGCCTGTGGCGATTTGTTATCGCTTGGGTTGGCCGGATGAGAAAATTGTGCTGGTTGCTCTTGACAAAATGGCGATCGCCACTCGCGAAAATAATTTGATCAGAACGACGATGTATGTGATTAGTCCGGCGTTGGGTAAAGAAGCCCAAGGGCGATCGCGCCTTTATCATCCAGAGCACGATCGGCTTTTCCGTCAATAGTCAGTAGTCCGTAGTCCGTAGTCAGTAGTTATTGGTTATTGGTTATTGGTTATTAGTTATTTGTTATTTGTTAGTTCCAATGCCCAATGCCCAATGCCCCATTCCCCATTCCCCATTCCCCATTACCAATGAAAGATTTAACTCGCAGACAATTTATCGCTGTCACCGCATTAACCGCCGGATTTGCCTTAGCAGTTCATCCTATTTCTTTGGCAACTATTACCACAGATGCAACGGGTTTAGTTGCAGGTGAAGTGAAGATTCCGGTCAAAGATGGAGAAATCCCAGCATACAGAGCAATGCCGGCCAGCGGTAATGATTTTCCAGTAATTTTAGTGATTCAAGAAATCTTCGGAGTTCACGCCCACATTCAAGATATCTGCCGCCGTTTTGCTAAATTAGGCTATTTGGCGATCGCCCCTGAAATGTTTGCCCGTCAAGGTGATGTTTCTAAAATCACCGACATTCAAGAAATTGTCAGTAAAGTTGTCTCAAAAGTTCCCGACGCTCAAGTTATGTCCGATTTAGATGCGGCGGTAAATTGGGCCGAAAAATCAGGAAAGGGCAATATTAATAAATTAGGGATTACCGGATTTTGCTGGGGTGGCAGAATTGTCTGGCTGTACTCTTCCCACAACCCGAAAGTTAAAGCGGGCGCGGCTTGGTACGGGCGCTTGGTTGGCGATTCTACGGCTTTGACTCCCAAACAGCCGATCGACCTTGCAGCAACTTTGAAAGTGCCCGTATTGGGGCTTTACGGCGGCAAAGACGACTTAATTCCCAACGATACCGTCGAGAAAATGCGACAACTTCTCAAAACTGGCAGCAGCGGTTCCGAAATCGTGCTTTATCCAAATGTGCCCCACGGTTTTAACGCCGACTATCGCCCCACATACCGGGAAAAAGAAGCCAATGATGCTTGGAAAAAGCTGCAAGATTGGTTTAAAAAGCACGGAGTTGTTTGAGAGTTTTGAGCAAGGGAGTAAGCTAGTTGACAGTTAAAAATATCGTCACTGCTAGCTCGACCCAAAATCAAGCGATTTCTTCCTGCAATCCCTCACTGGATTTAGCTTTTATGCTGAATGCAGCAACACCAACTACCAGGAGCAAAACAACAATTGTTCTCCAGTGAACCAAAAAAGGCAGACCCGCTGCTAAAAAGATCCGTCTCGGAAAAAAGAGCAGAAAAACTAAAGCCATACTGCTGAGCAAAGCTTTGCCGTTGGTGCTGCAATAAAGCCACAGCGATGTCAGAATCGGGAACAAACCTACATAATCGTAAACGTGAGTAAATCCCAGAAAAGTGAAGGATATACCCATCAGCAGAGCCAAGACATCTTCTCGATTAATTTTATTGCGAAACACCCACAGCACAACCGCTAAAATTACTGCCACAATCTTGATAGCTGGTATCTTGAAGCCGACAGAAGCGAAAAGACTTTCCATGCCAACTTTATCTATATACCCCGGTTGATTGAAAGGCAAAGAACTATAGCTGTCTTGAATTCCTTGGTGCCACGCTGCCAGCATCCCAATGGGCCCGCCGTACAGCACTAAGGGATAAGCGCTCATAACTATAACTGTTGCGAAGGCTACAGCTAATATTTTCCAATTCCGTTCTAGCAAAAACCAAATACCGAGCAATAAGCATAGTTGTGGCTTAAAGCTAGCTATACCCAAACAGATTCCTGCCAATACAAATTTTTGTCGTTGACTGAAGAACCAAGCACCCATTGTGGCAGCAAAAGCCATCAAAGAAGTTTGACCCATCCACACAACGTGGGAAGTGAATGGGTTGCCGATAATCATCGCACTCATTACCAAAATGCCGAGTTGCTTTTCACTATTATTTTGATGTTCGTTGATGGTGCGAACTGTCATAGCAATCAGAGCTGCGATTGACAGCAAGTTGAATAATAGCCAGACGTATTTGCCAATCGAGTAATCGAAAAGACCGACAAACATACACAATGCCGCTGATTGAGGAGGATAAAAGAAACCCGCATCTTGAAGGTAGTTAATTTCCTTTACAGCCGCTACACTTTGAGTCAGCATATCGTGGTTGTAGGGATTTAAACCGTTCAGCCAAGCACGTCCTGCCGCGTAAAGTACAGCACCGTCAAAATTCAGCGGGCGGTTGGGATCTCTGCCAATCCCGACTATCCCAAAACAAATTAGAGATAATATACTGACGGCTAAAAGACCTAAACCAAAGTTCCGCTTAAACGATTCTTTCATCACATTATCTCCGGTTTTGTTAACGGATTGAGTTGCTACGCTCAGATTCAAATATTAATAGCTAAAGTCTTAGCACAGTACATAGTTAGTTGTCAAAAAATAGGTAAAACTATATTTAAGTTAATAAAAATAAATGTTGCGGCAAGCAGAAAATTTGGTAGTGAAAAAAGTAATATTGGCAATCTCGACATTCTCGGTGTGGCGCATCGCCCTTAAGACAGTTGGGTTTGTGGACGCTCCAAAAGGTAAACTGGGCGGTGTAGAATTTATCGATCGACAGGTAAGCCCGTGCTAGACGAACAAGCTAAAAAGACCATCCTCCGCAAAATCCCTCACGGATTGTACATTTGCGGTGTCAAAGACGGGGAAGAAGTCAACGGTTTCACCGCTAGCTGGGTGATGCAATCTTCCTTTACGCCTCCCTTAGTCGTCAACTGCGTCAAGCAAGACTCGAAATCCCACGCCATGATCAAAGCCAGCGGTGTGTTTGCTCTGAGTTTCTTGGAAGCAGGACAAAAAGAGTTAGCCCAGAAATTCTTCAAGCCGCAGCGCCGGGTTGAGAATAAATTTGAGGATGTAGAATTTTATCTAGGCGCCGAAACCGGTTGTCCGATTATCTCGGATACTCTGGGTTACATCGAGTGCAATGTTGTCGGTGCTGTGGAACACGGGGATCACACGGTTTATGTCGGAGAAGTTATCGGCGCAGGTGTTCACCGCGAGGGCGCTCCGTTGCTGCTAGAAAGCACTGGCTGGAATTACGGCGGCTAAAGACTTGGCAGTTGCTAGTTGTTGCGAATTTCAACTGCATATTCGGGGTGATGCTCAGAGCATCGCCCCACAAGAATTTGATGATTTCTTGACATACAATTTTAGCGATCGACCTCAGAAACCCGGTTTCTACGAGTTTTTGCGACGAGTAACGATAAATATTCGTAGAAACCCGGTTTCTCGTTCCTGCGCTCAATTTCAGAAACCGGGTTTCTACGAGTTTTGGCGACGAGTAACGAGAAATATACGCAGAAACCCGGTTTCTAGTCCCTGCGTGTAGTTAAGCGGCGTATAATTAATAAAAAATCGGCGACAATTTTGTCGAGATTTTTATCTGTCAAAATTGGCACGTGGACGAAAATACATTTAGCGGGAAGTTGAGCATCGCGAATATGCTTTAAAACTGCGTAATAGAGGGCTTCACAAACATATTTCCCGGCTTCGTGACTGATTTCGGTGGAGGCTAGATCGGCGACTAGCGGTTCGAGATTGACTGCTGTTTTCAGAATGTCTGTCTCGCAGCAAGCGCAGGATTCTAGGGTTAATTTTTGCCGGCTTTCTGCCATACCACAGCAGATCGTAATGTCGGGTTGGAGTTGGTTGATTTGGGCGATCGCCAATTTGGGCGCTAGTTCAAAATCAACAGGCAGTTTCCTCAAAAAATTCAGGGAATCAGGCAAAGATTTGATTTGAGAAATCTTTGCTAATAAGTCGTCGGAAGAGTTGGATTTCTGATGGGGAAGCCAAGTATCAAAGGAGGTGAGCAGAATTTTGTTAGTCATATAATGTCCCGTCTATCGCTCGCTATCAAACAGGTTCGTAGTGAGGACTTTAGTCCGCATTATTTTTTGAGGACTGAAGTCCTCACTACAGGTTCGTAGTGAGGACTTTAGTCCGCATTATTTTTTGAAGGACTGAAGTCCTCACTACGAACCTTTGTTATGGGTAATTTTGTGCAATAATACTGATATTGATAATATAAGGCAAGTAAGTCAATGTCTGTCATTGCAGTAGTAGACTATGACATGGGCAATCTGCACTCTGTCTGTAAAGGCTTGGAAAATGTGGGTGCAGTGCCAACAATTACCGATTCTCCGGCTATCATCGAGCAGGCTGATGCGGTGGTTTTGCCGGGAGTGGGTTCCTTCGATCCGGCGATGCAGCATTTACGATCGCGCAATTTGATAGAACCGATAAAAAGTGCGATCGCCTCGGGGAAACCTTTTTTAGGCATTTGTTTGGGTTTGCAAATGCTGTTTGACAGTTCCGAAGAAGGTACGGAACCGGGGATGGGAATTATTGCCGGAAAAGTGCGACGATTTCAATCGGAACCTGGCTTGACCATTCCGCACATGGGATGGAACCAATTAGAATACACTCAGCCGAATTTGCCATTGTGGCAAAATCTCTCACCTCAACCTTGGGTTTATTTAGTGCATTCTTATTATGTCGATCCGGTTGATTCAACAGTAAAAGCTGCGGTGGTGACGCATGGAAGCCAAACTGTGACGGCGGCTGTAGCTAAAGACAATTTGATGGCCGTACAGTTTCACCCGGAAAAATCTTCGACTACGGGATTGCAAATGCTGTCAAATTTTGTCAGTATGGTGAGGACAAAAGTTGCCGTTTAGGGGATTTGTACCAAACCCAGTTTGTTGGAAAATTGTGAGGGCGCGACGAGATAAATTATATCATCTCCCCTCAAAAGACCATAATTAAAATAGGTTTGTAGTGAGGACTTTAGTCCGCATCCATATCAGGACTAAAGTCCTCACTACAAACAGTTAAAAAAAATCTGTATAAACCAGGGGAGGGCGGCCACTCTTGGCACCGCCCCTACAATATAATTATTGTGTTTTTGCGCTTACTTATGCTATCGGTCGATCGCATATTTCCTCACCACCGGCTGCAACGTAAAAGCGACATTACCGCTGACGGTGATTTTTTCAATTAGCGATCGCCATCCCAGAGATTCCAGCGCTTCCATCAACTTCGAGGTAGAAACCGGTGCGGAAAGTCCCCCGCGCAATTGAGCCAGATCCATTGGCACTCCCGCAGTTGCCAACTGTTTCATCACCTCTGTTTCCAACACCGAAAGCCGCTGGAATTGCTGGGATAAAATGTGGTTTATTTGACCTAAAAATACCGTATTTTCTCTGATAAATTCCGAAGTTTTACCGTTAAATAGCTCTAAAATCATTGCCGAAACAATCCTCAGCGCTAAAGGATGAGCGGCATAACAGTCAATCAATTCGTCCCATTCTCTTTCTTTGACCAAGCCTCTTTCGGTGAGAATTTCTCGCGCTGCCATATTGTCTAAACCTGTGAGTTTATAAGATCGGACTGGACGAGTTTGACCTTCCAAAAAGGCAATATCTCTTGATTTTTCTGAACTGGTAAGCAATAAACAGCTTTGATGGTTGGATTCTCCTATTTGTCTGAACAGCCTTTCGTAATCTTCGTAGCCCGATCGATATTTGCCAGCCAAACCGCCCGTATCTAAAATTGTTTCCACGCCGTCAAACACAATCAAACAGCGGTGCGCTTGCAAATGCTCAATCAGAACGGAAATGCCGTCACTGAGGTTTTCCGGCAGTTTTTTGCCCTGACAGTGGCAGATAAATTTAATTAGGTCGATCGCCAAATCTTGACAACTCGGCTGATTCGACAAACTCCGCCAGATGACAAATTCAAACTCGTGCTGAATTTGCTTGACTAATTGCGCGCAAAGTGCAGTTTTGCCAATTCCGCCCATCCCGAAAATCGCAACTAACCGACAGCGATCGAGCGAAATCCAGTTTTTCAGCAAACCCAATTCTTCCCGGCGGCCGCAAAAACCCGAAATATCCGGCAATTCACTACAATTTTGCCGGGTTTGAGGAGTGGGCGCGGGCGCGAGATTGCCGGAAATATCCCCGGAAGTGCGATCGTCAGCTTCGAGTCGCAGCCCAAAAGCTGCAAACAAACTCTCAATTTTGGCTGTGTCAGCCGGAGCTCGCCGGTTCAATATATTAGACACCGTATCCGTGGAGACGAAAGAGGGAGATTTTGGATTAAGTCCAGGATCTGTGAGCTCCGAGATTTTTTGCAAACCGGGGCGATCGGTAAATTTGAGGTAAATAGCGTCCCAGATTTTCTTCCATCCTTGGTCTGTAAGTATTCTGCCGCGATCGCGCCTTGCTTTGGGTACATTCATTGGGATTTTAGATTTTAGATTTTAGATTTTAGATTTTAAATCGAGAGATCGAGTAGCACGTGCACTCCGCTTGAGACGGCGGTTGGCGAGGGAACACCTTGCGAGGTATGGGGGTGTGCGCGGGAATAAATCGGAATTTGCGATCGACTCGCCAGAAGCCGGAGTTAACAAACGGTACTGTCCTTAAATCTTATAACGCCTGAAACCCTTTCCGAGCAAGGCTTGACAAAAATATTTTGACCCATCCTTAACTCCTTGTTTAACTCCCGGATCTCCCGTTTCGGTTTTTTTGTGCTTCTGCGAAAGTATCAACAGTTAAGCAAACAACCGCAAACAAACAAGGAATCAACCATGAAATTATTTACTTCTTCCTCCAAAATCTCCCTAGCTTTGTTCACTGCTTTCGCCGCCGCCAGCACAGTCGTAACTGCTACTTTCTCCAACACCAAACCAGCGGTAGCAGCACAATATTGCCAGTGCGTACATTACGCAAACAACCGCTTTCAACTGCGTCCTCCCTATGTTTGGAGTGCCAAAGATTACGGTTCAGTGTTGCAACGTAACGGCTTCCGTCAAGTTGGCCCTCAACCCGGTGCAGTCGTAGTTATGCAGTCTTCATTCCCCGGTGCCGATCGCACTCACGGACACATTGGAGTAGTAGAAAGAGTTAACGGTAACGGGACGATCGCCGTTCGAGGTAGCAACCAAGGAAATCGCGGTTTGTTCGGGGAATTCAACTGCAACAATGTCAACGTTACCCAGTTTGGAACTTCTGTTAACGGCCGCCGCGATGTCTCGTTTTGGGTGCGATGACATAAACCCTAAGTTTCGGTATTTATCGAAATTCTTAACTCCTTGCTTAACTTCCGCTTCTTCCGTATCCATGGATTTTGGATTGTGGGAAAGTATCAACAGTTAAGCAAGCAGCCACAAACAACCACAAACAAAAAACAGGAATCTATCATGAAATTATTTACTTCTTACTCCAAAATTTCCCTAGCTTTGTTAACTGCTTTCGCCGCCACTAGCACTGTCATCACTGCCACTTTATCCAACACCAAACCAGCAGCAGCCGCACAATTTTGCCAGTGTCCGATTTATGTAAACAACCGCTTTCAACTGCAACCTCCCTACGTTTGGAGTGCCAAAGATTACGGTTCGGTTTTAGCGCGCAACGGCTTCACTCAAGTTGGTCCTCAACCCGGTGCTGTAGTAGTTATGCAGCCTTCATTTCCCGGAACACACCGCGAACACGGACACATTGGGGTAGTACAAAATGTTAACGGTAACGGGACGATCGCCGTTCGAGGTAGCAACCAAGGAAATCGCGGTTTGTTCGGGGAATTCAACTGCAACAATGTCAACGTTACTAACTTTGGAACTTCTGTTAACGGCCGCCGCGATATCTCGTTTTGGGTGCGAGGAAACAACTCGAATTCCGGACAGCAGCAGCCTGTTCAGCAACCTGTTCAGCAGCCGCAAAACGGTTTCCGCCAAGTAAATTTTCCCGCTTGGGTAATGTCTTCTAACGGTATTACTCTGCGGAACAGTCCGAGACTCGGCGATCGCAGCAATCAAATGGTACGTTTCCGCCAAAATCTCAATTTTGACGGCTGGGCTTACGGCGAAGTTGTCAACGATTTGCAGTTGGGAACTCCTGATGCTCGCTGGTACAAAATTGCTGGTACAAATTTCTGGGTTCCCAGCGCTTATGTTAACGGCAACGCGCCCAATTCTCGCCCGATGCCTTAGCTCTCGGCTGCATCTATCTATTCACCAACACTTTAACTTTTAGATTTTAGTTGAATACCCAGATTCATCTGTGCATTCAATCTAAAATCTAAAATCCAAAATCTACAATCGCTTGACAAGGAAGACACAATATGATGACTCAACACCAACTGCAAAAAGGATTCGGAAAACTAGCTGTTGTCGGAACGCTGTCTGTAATGGCGATCGGTTCGAGTGCTGAAATGAGTTTAGCAATTCCCCTGAGACCAATTCTCCGCCGCGCTGTTGAAGGCATCTTGGGGATTCCATCTAATCCTCAAAATCTCCCAGAAAATCAACAGCAATTTCCTCAAGGAACTGCTGGTTATCCTGAAACTTTTCCTGGAAATGCTGCACCTCAATATCCCGGACAACCTAATGTTGTACCTCAATATCCCGGACAACCCAATCAACAGCCAATTTATCAACAACCAACATATCCACCTGCACCTGGATATCCGCAACCAGGTTATCCGGTTTATCCGCAACCTTATCCTGCCCCTGTGCCGGCATCTCCTCCGGCGCGGCAAACCCAACCGGTGATTATCAACAACTTTTAAGATCGCATTCCTGGACGAAAAAACTCTATTTGTAGGGTGTGCACTGCACACCTTACCCCTAAAAATTCCCAATTCCCAATTCCCAATTCCCAATTCCCAATTCCCAATTATCAATGCCCAATACCCAATGCTTTTCGGCCCAATGCCCAATTCCCGATGCCCAATTCCCAATTCCCCAAAATTTATGAATACTCCTCCTGTCTCGTTTCCTGTTAAAATGGTGTTAGTATCACTGGTAGTCAGCAATACTTTACTATTTGTAAAACAGGCTCAGACACAAGTACCTGAGTGGAATCAAGCAGAAAATACTGTAAAATCTGGGTTTTAAATGATATTAGTTTCAAAAAATAATGGAGCTGCTTTGTCTGCTCCAAATTCCATTTTTAGTCAAATTATAATATCATTTATAAAAATTAGTGGTACTAACCGAGTTGGTAAGCTGTTGCACCAATAAACATTGCATATTTAGGACGGGCGGGACGCCCATCCCACAAGCATCTCATTTTTTTTGATATGCAATTTAAATGCCGCAACAGCTTAGTTTGTTTCGACTGGCCCGAAGTGTAAGGTGCGTCGCTAAAATCCGTTACATCCGTTACATCCGTTACAGAATCCGTTGCCGAACTTCCTTCTTCTTATGAGTATCAGAATCTATGGAAACCGCCAAATCAAAACTCTGCCGGGACTCGCAACTCGCCCGACACTTGCGCGAGTTAGAGAAGCTTTATTTAATATTTGGCAGGGGTCGATCGCAGATTGCAGGTGGCTTGACATTTGTACCGGTAGCGGTTCGATGGGTGCAGAGGCTTTGTGCAGGCAAGCTGCGAGTGTCACGGGTATCGAACAGTCGGCGAAAGCTTGTGCAATTATCCGCGAAAATTGGGAGCAAGTAGCAGACTCTTCCCAAACGTTCCAAATTCTGCGGGGAAATGCGATCGCCAAATTGGCCTCACTATCACCACAGCAGTTCGATCGCATTTACTTCGATCCGCCCTACGCCAGCGACTTGTACGAACCTGTGTTGAACGCGATCGCCAGCCAAGAAATGCTAGCACCTGATGGCGAAATCGCGATCGAACACAGCCCGGAGCGATCGGCACAAGCGATTCCCGACCTAGAAATTTGCCGCCAAAAAGTATACGGCAATACAGCATTAACCTTCTATACGCGCAGTTGCTGAGAGCCTCAAACGGCATCATAATTGTCTCAAATCCGTGTGGAAGCGTCCCCAAGAGCGATCGTCGCGATCCTGTTGGCGCGCCCCATAAAAGTTTTTCCCTGAGATACCATACAAATTTTTCTGAAGAAGTTAAACTTGCTCCGTAGCTTGTCAGAGCAACTTTCCAGAGAAATCCACGAAATAAATTAACTTTACGCTGAAAAAAAGATCTTTCAGTTGTAACATGAACTGCAACAAATATGTGATAACTATGCTATACTGCTTTACAGCTTCAATCGAGCTATGCACATGATTCGGTTTTCGGATATTTGCTAGAAATCTGATAGAAATCCCAAACCCTTACAGAACGTTGAAAACAGAATATGCAAGCCAAAAGCAATCACATCCCAGAGACCATTAAAGTGCAATCCGACAATGG